>CADCVT010000294.1 GCA_902806215.1 uncultured Solirubrobacteraceae bacterium
CATCCTCATCGCCAACTCCAAGATCGGCTCGGTCCGCGACATCCTCCCGATCCTCGAGCAGACGATCCAGAGCGGCAAGCCGCTCCTGATCATCGCCGAGGACGTCGAGGGCGAGGCCCTCGCGACGCTCGTCGTGAACAAGCTGCGCGGCACGTTCACCGGCGTGGCCGTCAAGGCCCCGGGCTTCGGTGACCGCCGCAAGCGCATGCTCGAGGACATCGCGATCCTCACCGGTGGCGAGGTCATCACCGAGGAGATGGGCCTCAAGCTCGAGAACACGCAGATCTCGCAGCTCGGTCGCGCCCGTCGCGTCGTCGTCGGCAAGGACAACACGACGATCGTCGACGGCTCGGGCGATGCGGAGGCCATCAAGGGCCGCATCAACCAGATCAAGGCCGAGGTCGAGAACACCGACTCGGACTTCGATCGGGAGAAGCTCCAGGAGCGCCTCGCCAAGCTCTCCGGCGGAGTCGCCGTCGTGAAGGTCGGCGCGGCCACCGAGACGGAGATGAAGGAGAAGAAGCACCGTGTCGAGGACGCCCTCCAGGCGACCCGCGCGGCGCTCGAGGAGGGCATCGTGCCCGGCGGTGGCGTCGCGCTCCTGCGCGCCTCGTCGGCCGTGAAGCTCGACGAGTACTCCGACGACGAGCGCACGGGTGCGCAGATCGTCCTCCGCGCGCTCGAGGAGCCGCTCCGCCAGATCGCCCACAACGCCGGCCTCGAGGGCTCGGTCGTCGTCAACGACGTCCGCAAGGCGAAGAAGGGCGAGGGCCTGAACGCGGCCACCGGCGAGATCGTCGACCTCGTCGGCGCCGGCGTCATCGACCCGGCGATGGTCACGCGCTCCGCGCTGCAGAACGCGGCGTCGATCGCGAAGAACATCCTCACCACCGAGGCCATCGTGGCCGAGATGCCCGACAAGGATGGCGGCGCCGGCGGCGGCGGCGGCATGCCCGACATGTCGGGGATGATGTAGCCAGACCTTCGCCTCACGGCGAACCTGTCCGATGGACCGCGAGGGGCCCGCTACGGCGGGCCCCTCGTCGTTGTGGCTGACGTGCGTCGCCGTACCGGCCCGTAGGCTGCCGACATGGCCGTCACGACGACGCTTCTCCAGGATCTCTGGCAGCTGGCGGATGCCGACGCTGGGCAGCTGGGCGACGACGTGGCGCTTGTGGTCGTCGAGGCGTTCGGCGGCCCCGGTTCACAGGGCCGGTTCATGCCGCCGGGCGAGCGCGCGACCGGGGAGCCCCCTGACGTGCAGCGTCAACTCGACGAGGATGCGCACCGCTCCCGCGTCGTCCTTCCCGTCAAGGGCCTCGAACACGACCCGGCGGCCATCCTCGGACTCATGCGTCACCACCTCGAGTACGCACGCATCTACCGCGAAGCGAAGGGCACGTACGCGCTCGATCTCACAGTCGCTGCCGCGCTGTATCCCGTGTTCAAGGATGGCGGCAAAGGGACCGGCCTCATCTACAACACCATCCCCATGATGCGGGCGGCGAACGCGGCGGCCGCATGGCTTGTGACGCAGACGTTCGGGCCGCAGCTCGAGCGGTTGCGCGACCCGGACTTCGCAACCCTGTTCCGTCCTGAAGATCCGCCTCTCGAGATCACCGAGATGACGCTCCGGAGCGTCGTGTTCGCAGCCGTATGGGCCGGAGCCGTTGAACACGAGGTCGATCGGCACGCGACGTCCCTCCAATCGCTGCTGGCTGGTGCCGATACCGCGGCGCCGGGTTGGTGGGAGACGCTGCTGGCGAACTCGACGTTCCTGGAGCTCGCGGGCTCCGCCACGAGTCATGAGCCGCTGCCGGAGGAACGTGAGGCATTCGTTCGTTACCCCGCCGACGCGTGGCGACCGCTCGTCGACTTGGCCGACAGAGCAGTGCGATACGGGACGAAGCTGCTCTAGGGCCGAAGAAAGGCGAGGCCCACGACATCCTCCGGGTTGCTCGCCGTCTGCTCGCCACTCCGCATCGCCTCGCTCGGAGCCGAACCTCCGTACCGGCGTTTGCGTTCCGCTGCCACCCGCGCCATCGTCACCTGAACGCGGAGGTTGTCGAACTGTGCTCGGAGGGAATCGATCTCCTCCCGTCGCACGTACGCGTTCTGCGCCGGCGCGGACGGCGCAACGAGCGAGGCCGTCTCTAGTCCGAGCTCTGTGACAAGGGCTTCGAGATCTTCAGGCAGCAGCGACCCGTTCGGTGCGATCACCAGGGTGCTGGCGTCGGGGTCATGGTCATACGCGAGCAAGGTGACCCGAGCGCCGTTCGGCGCCACGACCTCGGTCCGCTGGAACGCGTCGAAATCGTCCGCTCCGGGCTCCCATTCCAGGGACCCGCCGTGCGCGATCTCGGCGGGGCGGCAGGCGAGCTGGGCCACCACCTCGCGGTCGACGTTGCGGTGCGACTCGCCGGTCACAGCAGATCTTCGGAGACTCTGGTCACGTAGATCCGAATCTTGGCAACATCGCCCTCCAACCGCACGGAGCCGTCGTCGCGCCTCCGCCAGTGGGGAGGCCCATAACCAGAGTCCGGTGGTGTCGCGGCCCAGAACTCGAAACCGGGCTCGCCGTCTGCGAGCGGACCGTGGTACGCCTGGACGGCAGGCCAGGTGCGGTCCTTCGGCACGTGTCCCCACAGCTCGCCGCTCAGGAGGATCCTCCGCATATCAGCAGGCGACTGAGTCGGAGACAGTCGTCGCTTGAACGGGCCGTAGACGACCTCTTGGCTGTAGCGCGGCGGTGTCACCACGAGACCATTCTGCAGACAGCAGCGGTCAGGCATGTGGGCGCCGCTCAAGGCGCCTGACGATCTCGCCGCCGGCGCAGAGCGGCGCGGTGCCAGGTAGGTTCTCGGCCAGGGTCGACTTCGGATGGGGGTCCGGATGGGTCAGGAGCGAGATGCCGGTGGGCTGACGCGGCGCGAGACGCTGGCCGCGGGCGGCGCGGTCGCCGCGAGCGTGCTCGTCCCCGACGTGGCGTCCGCCGCGAAGCGCAAGAAGGCCAGGCGGCGCGCCACGAGCGGGCGTGACGTCGCGATCCTCGGTGGCGGGATGGCCGGCCTCGCCGCCGCGCACGAGCTGATCGAGCGCGGCTTCCGCGTGACCGTGTACGAGCGCAAGGCGCTCGGCGGCAAGGCACGCTCGATCGGTGTCGCGGGCACCGCGACCGGAGGACGCCGGCCGCTCCCCGGGGAGCACGGCTTCCGGTTCTTCCCCGGCTTCTACCACCACGTTCCGGACTCGATGCGGCGCACGCCGTTCCCTGGGAACCCCAATGGCGTGCACGACAACATGGTCGACGCGATGGAGTCGCGGTCCGCACGCTCGAACGGCCGCGCCGATGCCCAGCTCTTCGGCATCGTCCCCGACCCCGGCGAGGCCGGCCGCCCCGGCGGCATGCAGCGGCTGCTCGTCGAGGAGGTCGCCAAGCAGCAGGGCATCCCGCCGCACGAGGCGGAGTTCTTCGTCAACCGGGTCATGGTCTTCGTCACCTCGTGCGACGAGCGCCGCTACGGCCAGTGGGAGAAGACGTCGTGGTGGGACTTCGTCGGCGCGGAGACGAGGTCGGAGGAGTACCAGCGGGTGATCGCCCGCGGCCTGACGCGGTCGCTCGTCGCGGCGAAGGAGCGCCTGGCGAGCACGCGGACGATCGGCAACATGGCCGAGGCGTTCGTCATGAACTTCCAGAACCGCGGCAACGACGGCGCCCCGGACCGCGTGCTCAACGCGCCCACGAACGAGGCGTGGATCGACCCGTGGATCATCCACCTCGAGAAGCTCGGCGTGAAGTTCGTCGTCGGGCAGACGGCGGAGGCGCTCGACGTGCGCCGCGGCAGGATCGACTCCGCGCGCGTGCGCGACCGGCGCGGCAAGCGACGGACGGTCGAGGCGGACTGGTTCGTCTCGGCGATGCCGGTCGAGCGGGCGCGCGGGCTGATCTCCCGGCGCGTGCTCGCGCTCGACCCGTCGCTCGAAGGGCTCGACGACCTGCAGGTCGACTGGATGAACGGGATCCAGTTCTACCTGAAGAAGCCCCTCTCGCTCGTCAAGGGCCACATCACGTTCGTCGACGCGCCGTGGGCGCTGACCGCGCTGACGCAGGGGCAGTTCTGGGCGGACCGCCAGTTCACGCGCGACTACGGCGACGGCACGGTCGTCGACTGCCTGTCGGTCGACGTGTCCGACTGGGACACGCCCGGGATCCTCTACGGCAAGCCCGCCAAGCGCTGCACGCGCGAGGAGGTCAAGAACGAGGTCTGGGCGCAGATCAAGGACCACCTCAAGGACACCGGGGAGGGCCTCGGCGACGACCACCTGCACTCGTGGTTCCTCGACCCGGCGATCGCGTGGTCGAAGCGCGTGGGCATGAACACGAACGACGAGCCGCTGCTGGTCAACACCGTCGACTCGTGGACGAAGCGCCCGACCGCCGGGACCGAGATCCCCAACCTGCTGCTCGCCGGCGACTACGTGCAGACCGACATCGACCTGGCCACGATGGAGGGCGCGAACGAGTCCGGGCGCGAGGCGGTCAACGAGATCCTGCGGCGGTCGGGCTCGAAGGCCGAGCCGGTCACGAAGTACCGGCTCTACGACCCGCCGGAGTTCGAGGCGGCCAAGCGCGTCGACGCCGAGCTGTGGAAGGCCGGCCGGCCGAACGCGCTGGACCGCCACCCGTGATCGACGCGGTCGTCGTCGGCGCCCGCTGCGCCGGCTCCGCGACCGCGATCGCGCTCGCCCGCTCCGGCCCCTCGGTGGTTATGCTCGACCGCGTCAGCTTCCCGGCGGACACGATCTCGACGCACCTGCTGTTCCCGGCCGGGGTGGCCGAACTCGCGCGGCTGGGCGCGCTCGATCGCGTGCGCGAGCTGGGGGCGCCGCCGCTGCGCTCAGCGCTCGTCGGCGGCGCGGGCGTCACGGCGCAGGCGACGTTCACGCCGGTCGACGGGATCGACCACGGGCTGTGCGTGCGGCGGCCGGGGCTCGACGCGGCGCTCATGGAGACGGCGCGTGCGGGAGGGGTCGACGTGCGCGAGGGCGTGCGCGTCACCGACCTCGTGTGGGACAAGGGGCGTGTGGTCGGCGTGCGATGCGACGGCGGCGATGAGGTGCGGGCGAAGCTCGTCGTCGGCGCCGACGGTCGCCGGTCGACCGTCGCTCGGCTCGTCGGGTCGGAGGGGCCGTACCGGCAGAACAGGAACGGCCGCGCGTGCTACTACGCCTACTTCGCTGATGCTGTTGTCGGCTCGTCGAACAACAGCGTCAGCGAGGAAGCGGCTCCGAATGCCGTGGCGCGTTCCGTGGCGGCGCAATGGCGTGCGGGCGCGGAGCTGGGCACCGCGTTCCCGTGTGACGACGGTCTGGTGATGGTGCTCGTCATGCCTCCGATCGAGCGGATCGACGAGTTCCGCTCCGATCTCCAGGGCGCGTACGCGCGGACGGTGGAGGCGCTGGCCGGGCTCGCGGGGCGGCTCGCCGGCTGCGAGCAGGTCACGAAGGTCCGGTCGGCCACCGACACGACCTCGTACTTCCGCCGGTCTTCCGGGCCGGGCTGGGCGCTGCCCGGCGATGCCGGGCACTTCAAGGACCCGGTCACCGCGCAGGGCATCCGCGACGCGCTGCGCTTCGGGCGCCTGCTCGGCCAGGCCGCCGCACCCGTGCTCGACGACCCGCACGCGCTCGACGCCGCGCTGCTCGAGTGGGAACGCACCCGCGAGCGCGAGTGCCTCGAGACCTACCAGTGGACGAACGCGCTCGGACGCGGCGAGCCGATGACGCCGCTCGAGGACGAGCTCTACCGGCGGCTCGCC
>CADCVT010000295.1 GCA_902806215.1 uncultured Solirubrobacteraceae bacterium
CGTCAGCGAGAACACCGGCGAGTACGCGGGCTTCACCGTTCCCCCGCAGCTCAAGAAGATGGGCTACAAGGGCGTCGAGTCGACCGAGCTGGTCTTCGACGGCTACCAGTGCCCGGCCGAGAACATCCTCGGCGGCGAGGAGGCCGGCCTGAACAAGGGCTTCGCGCAGATGATGGACGCGCTCGAGCTCGGCCGCGTGAACGTCGCCGCGCGCGGCGTCGGCCTCGCCCAGCGCGCCTTCGAGCTGGCCATCCGGTACGCGCAGGAGCGCAAGACGTTCGGCAAGCAGATCGCCGAGCACCAGGCGATCCAGTTCAAGCTCGCCGACATGGCCACGCAGATTGAGGCCGCGCGCATGCTCACGCTCAAGGCCGCGCGGATGAAGGACGCCGGCGAGCGCTCGGACATCGAGGCGGGCATGGCGAAGCTGTTCGCGTCGGAGACCGGCCGGTTCTGCGCCGAGGAGTGCCTGCGCATCCACGGCGGCTACGGCTACTCCAAGGAGTACGAGATCGAGCGGATCTACCGCGACGCGCCGCTGCTGCTGATCGGCGAGGGCACCTCGGAGATCCAGCGCATGGTCATCGGCAAGAAGCTCCTGCAGCGCCACAAGATCTAGGCCGTCCGAAAGGCCCGCGCCCGGGCCACCTTCGGACGATGACGTGCGGACGGGCGGCGCTTAGCGTCGCCCGTCATGCGTACAAGACTCCTCTCCGCCGCCGCCGTGACGGCCGGCGCGGCGCTCGCGGTGCCGGCCCTCGCGGCCGACGGCGACCTCGATCTGAGCTTCGGCGACGACGGGATCACCAGGATCTCGGTCGGCGACGACGAGTACACCCCGTGGGCAACGACCTGGTCATCGACTCAGCCGGCCGCACCGTGATGGTCGGCAAGGGCGACAACGGCGACAGCAACGAGTGGGGCCTGACCCGCCTCGACGCCGCGGGCCAGGTCGACGAGAGCTTCGGCTACGACGGCCAGCAGACCGAGTGGGTCGGCAACGGCGGGCTCCTCAACGCCGTCGCGCTCCAGCCGGACGGCAAGATCGTCGTCGCCGGCAACGCGTCCCGGCCCGGGCAGTTGCACAACGCGTTCGCGGTCGGGCGCTACAGCGACCAGGGCTTCCTCGACGACGACTTCGGCCAGGACTCCGGCACGGAGCGGATCACCGTCGGCGACATCTCCGGCGGGATCGGCGAGGCGCTCGACGTGAAGGTGCTCTCCGACGGCGACATCCTCCTCGCCGGCTACGGCACCTGGACCGGCCCGACCCCGACGGCTCCGTCCGCGCTCGAGGCGGTGGTCGTGAGGCTCAACCCCGACGGCACGCGCGACGCGGAGTTCGGCGTCGACGGCCTCATCCACTGGAAGGTGTCGAGCTACAACAACCGTGCGACGACGGTGGCCGAGCGTCCCGGCGGCAGGATCCTCGTCGGCGGTTCGGCCGAGCACGAGGACGGGAGCGAGGACTTCGCCGTCGCGCAGTTCACCCGCACCGGGGCGTGGGACACCTCCTTCAGCGAGGACGGGTGGACGGCTCATCCCGATCGGCGAGGGCGAGGGGCACGAGGACGAGATCGCAGCCCTCGCCGTCGACAGCGCCGGGCGCATCGTCGCTGCCGGCGCGGTGCAGGGCAGGTCGAGCCGGGAGTTCGGCGTCGTCCGCCTCACGCCCGCGGGCGCGCTCGACACGACCTTCGGCACCGACGGGATCGTCCAGACGGAGGTCGAGGACTGGAGCGAGGCGACCGATCTCGTCGTCCGTCGCGACGACAGCGTGCTCGTCGCCGGCCGCGCAGGCGACCTGGAGTTCGCGCTCGCCCAGTACGACGAGGACGGCGCCCTCGACGCCGCGTTCGGCGGCGACGGCATCGTGACCACCGAGATCGGCTTCTCGGAGGCCAACGCCATGGTGCTCAACGCCGACGGGACGCGGGCGGTCGTCGCCGGGCGCGGCTCGAACCGCTTCGCCGCCGCCCGCTACGTGCTCTCGCCGGTCACCGGGAAGGAGCCCGAGGACGAGGACGACCCGAAGGAGGACGAGCCGAAGCAGGGGCAGCCGAAGAGCGATCCGCAACCCGCCGCGCAGCAGCCCGCCACTCCGGGGACCGTCGCTCCGCGCAGCGTCGCGAAGGGCCCGCGCCGCTGCACGAGCCGCCGCGTGTTCACGATCAACCTGCGGCGCCTGGGCATCGTCAAGGGCGACGCGGTGTTCCGCGGGAAGGCCGACCAGCAGCGCCTGAAGGGCACGGGCACGACCATCCGCATCGACCTGCGCCGCCTGCCCGCCGGCCGGTACGCCGTCGACGTGCTCGGCCTGACGAAGTCCGGCGCCAAGGTGAAGAGGACCAAGCGCTACCGACCTGCAAGGCCCGGCGGTAGCGGCCGGGGGGAGGGGCCCGGCCGCGCGCCGGGCCCATGCTCCCCCGATAGGCTGCCGCGCATGGCAGGCGACGCGATCGAGCTCATCGAACAGGCGGTCAACCGGTTCCTCGAGGAGGTCCCGGCCCTCAAGCCCATGAAGCTGGTCGTCGCGGTCCAGTTGCGCGGCCGCGGCGACACGCGCGAGTTCCGGCTCGAGCTGCCGGGGCCGAAGGTCACGAAGGACCTGCCGACCGACGCGAAGGTCCGGATCGAGATGCCGCGGGCGTTCTTCAACGAGATGGCCAAGGACGCGAAGCTCGCCGACTGGCGCGAGGCGTTCATGTACGGCCAGGCCAAGGCGAGCGGCCCGACGCAGATCCTCCAGCTCATCGAGCGGGTCGTGGTCAAGCAGGAGGAACGCGCCCGCCTGCGGCACCGGTGAGGCTCGGCCTGGTCCAGGAGCGCTGGCGCTCCGATCCCGGCGAGCACGAGGCCGCGCTGCGTGCGGGCGTGGCGCGCGCCGCGCAGGACGGCGCCGAGGTCGTCTGTCTACAGGAGCTCACGCTGTCGCGCTACCTCGACGGTGCGCCGCCGGAGGATCTGTCGAGCGGGCGCACGTTCGGGTTCGCCGCGGCGGTGGCGCGCGCGGGCGGCGTCCACGTCGTCGCGTCGCTGTACGAGCGGGCGGGCGAGCGCGGGTTCAACACCGCGATCGTCGTCGGGCCGTCAGGCGAGCTCGTGTCGCGCACGCGCAAGCTCCACATCCCGTCGAGCTCGGGCTACGGCGAGGACCGGTTCTTCGCTCCGGGCCCTGCGGGCGACGACGCGTTCCCGCTGACGCCGATCGGCGACGCGCGCGTGGCCACGCCGACGTGTTACGACCAGTGGTTCCCGGAGCTCGCCCGCGCGTACGGCCTCGCGGGTGCCGACGTGATCGTCTACCCGAGCGCGATCGGCACCGATGTCACGCGGCCCGACCTCGACACCCAGCCGATGTGGCAGCAGGTCATCGTGGCCAACGGGATCGCCAACGGGACGTTCATGGTCGCGGTCAACCGGATCGGGACCGAGGGGGAGATGACGTTCTACGGCTCCTCGTTCGTGTCGGACCCGTACGGGCGGGTCATCGCGCAGGCACCGCGCGACGAGCCGGCGGCGCTGGTGGCCGATCTCGACCTCGAGCGACGGCGCGAGTGGCTCGAGCTGTTCCCCTTCTTCCGCGCGCGCCGCCCGGACGCGTATGTGGCGCTGACCGCTCGGCCCTGACACGATGGGCGCGTGAGCGCCATGCCGCCAGGGCCTCGGATCCCGCGCCTCGCGCAGGCGGTCCTGTGGGCGGCGCGCTTCCCGCAGTTCTCGGCGGCGCTGCGCGCGCGCTACGGCGAGACGTACACGGTGCGGTTGGGGACGATGCCGCCGCTGGTCGTGACGAGCGACCGCGATGCGGTCAAGCACCTGTTCACCGGCGACCCGCTCCGTCGCCGGCACGGCAACGAGGTGCTGCAGCCGATGGTCACCGACCGGTCGGTGATCATGCTCGAGCCCGCGGAGCACCTCGACCGGCGGCGGCTGCTCCTCCCGCCGTTTCACGGCGAGCGGGTCAAGGCGTACGGGCGCGTGATGCAGGAGCTCATCGACGAGGAGCTCGACCGCTGGCGCCCCGGCGACGTCGTGAGCGTGTTCCCGGTGATACAGGCGCTGACGCTCGAGCTGATCATGCGCGCGGTGCTGGGGATCTCGGACGAGGCCACGCGCACGCGGCTGCGCGACATCCTCGACGATGCCCTCTACTACCCGTGGGGGCCGGTGAAGCGCCGCTTCAGCGGCAACCCGCGTCGCCTTGGGATGCGCGTCCCCGAGCGCCTGCGCCGTGCGGGGGTCGACGCCTCGGTGGTGGCGTCGCCGGCGGTCACGACGTTCTTCCCGTTCATGAAGCAGGAGGCCTGGTGGAACATCGGGGCCAACGGCTGGTTCCCGATCCGCGCGGCGCTCTCTGAGCTCCTCGACGAGCAGATCGCGGCGACGCGCGCCGACCCGCGGCTGGGCGAGCGCGAGGACGTGCTGGCGATGCTCGTGCGCGACGCCGAGGGCCTGTCCGCCCACGACCTGCGCGAGGAGCTCGTGACGCTCGTCACTGCGGGGCACGAGACGACGGCGATGGCGATCGCGTGGGGCTGCGAGCTGCTCGCCCACAACCCGCAGGCGCGGCGCGATCCGGACGACGCCGCGTACCTCGACGGCCTGACCAAGGAGGTGCTGCGGATCCGGCCGCCGGTGCCGCTGTCGGCGGTCCGCGTGCTGGACGAGCCGATGACGATCGGCCGGTACGAGGTCCCGGCCGGCCTGCACATCGGCATCGACGTCTACGGGGTGCACGGCGACCCGGCACGCTACGAAGACCCCGAGGCGTTCCGCCCCGAGCGGTTTGTCGACGGGGCGCCGTCGTCGTACGCGTTCCTGCCGTTCGGCGGCGGTGCGCACCGGTGCCTGGGCGCGCCGCTCGCCGAGCTCGAGATCCGCATCGCGCTCGGGACGATCCTGCGGCGCGTCGACTTCGCGCCGGCGATGCCGTCGCTGGCGGCGACGGCGCGGCGGGGGGTGCTGCTGCTGCCCGACGGCGGCGGGCGCATACGGGTCCGGGACTTGCGGCCCGCGACCGCGGCTCAGCCGCCGGGCTTGGCGACCATGTCGGCCACGACCAGGACGACGATCGCGAGCTCGATGCGCGAGTAGAGGAGCAGCTGGTCGGCGAGCGACTTGTCCTCCTCGGCGAGGACGCCGCCGTTGGCCTCGATGTTCTTCGACAGCTGGTCCGACGTGCGGCCGATGAGCGCGCCGCCGATCCCCATCGCGACGACGAGGCCGATGATCGCGATGAGCACCCACGTCTCGCCGATGCTGATGTCGGCGTCGGCGAGCATCGCGAAGCCGGTGAGCAGCAGGACGACGCCCGAGGCGGGGTGGGCCCGTCCGGCCCACCACCCGGCGTTGAGCGCGAACGGACCGAACACCGCGGGCGCGTTGCGGGCGCGCGTGCCCATGACGAGGATCGCGATCCCCGATCCGAGCCACACGCCCATCGCGAGGACGTGAAGGGTCTTCAGCAGCTCGTACCAGCTCATGGCGCTCTTCTACGGCGCCGGGGGCCCTTACTCCTGCCCGTTCGGGCACCAGTACGTGGTGCGCCCGCCGACGGTCTCGCGCTCCATCGGCGTCCCGCAGCGCGGGCAGACACCGCCGCGCTTGCGGGCGGGGATGACGTCGCCGGTGTGCACGCCGCCCTTGCGGATCGCCGAGCGGGTCGTCGCACGGATCTCCTTGCGCAGCCGGTCGAGCTCGTCGGTCGACAGGTCGCCGGCGGTGCGGACGGGGGAGAGGCGGGCACGCCACAGGGCCTCGTCGGCGAGGAGGTTCCCGACGCCGGCGATGACCGACTGGTCCATGATCCGCGCCTTGAGCGGCGCGCTGCCGAACCCGACCCGCTTGCGGAAGTCGTCGCGGGTGACCTCCGCCGCGTCGGGTCCGAGCGATGACAGATCAGGGTCGAGCACCGCCCGGCCGAGGCGTCGCTTGTCACGCAGGATGAGCTTGCCGCCGTCCTCGAACTCGAGCGTGAACCGGTCCCACACCCTGGGCGCGCCGTCGGCCGGCTCGGTCGCCGGGTCGCCCTCGGCGGCCCCGTCGACGAGGATCCGCCCGGCCATCCCGAGGTGGAGCCCGAGCACCGGTCCGCCGTCGGTCTCGACCCACATCGACTTGCCGATCCGGTTGGCCTCGGTGAGCGTCTGCCCGACGAGCGCCGACGAGATCTCCCCGGGCGCGTGAGGCCGGCAGACGTACGTGTCGCTGTCGTCGACGGCGACGATCCGCCGGCCGAGCGCACGCTCGGCGATGAGTGCACGAGCACGCTCGACCTCGGGAAGCTCCGGCATCTACCTGAGGGTATGAAGCGCGCCGAGCACCGCCCTCGTCCCGACTCCCAGGCGCTCCGGCGGGGACGCCGGATCGAACCAGGCCGCCTCGGCGATCTCGACCGGGTCGACGCGCGGCTCTCCTCCCGGCCAGCGGGCCGCGTAGTACGAGAGCTGCTCGCGCTTGAAGTGCCAGAGCCCGTCGACGGCTCCGACGCGCTCCCAGTCGACCACGTCCGCGCCGAGCTCCTCGCGGGTCTCGCGCCGCGCGGCCTCGACCGGGTCCTCGTCGCGCTCCACCCACCCGCCGGGGAGCTCCCAGGCCTGGCGGTCGCCGTAGGTGTGCCGGACGAGCAGCACGCGACCGAGGTCATCGGAGAGCAGCACCATGCAGCCCCGCACGCGCGGGCGCCGCAGGAACGCCCACACCGCGAGGGCCCGGTACGCGACCCGGTACCCCAGGCGAAGCAGCGCCGCCGAGCGAACCCGGCGGCGCAGCGACCTCATGCAGTCGAGCCGAGAACCTCGCCCGAGTACAGCTTGTGCACCTGCACCGTCCCCGGAGGGGAGGCGTGGATGCACAGCTCGCACAGGATGCACTCGTCGATGTTCTCGTGGACGATCTCCACACGACCACCCGCGTTCGCGTAGATGTCGACCGGGCAGGCGTCCTGCAGCTTCTGAGCGAGCTCGGCGTCGCCGGTGACGGCGTCGTCGACCTCGATCCCGATGAACGTCGCGTCGTCGCGCATCAGACAGCGCTCCTCTCGGCGAGCTTGGCCTGCATGATCGTCGGGATCTCCGAGATCTCCTCGGCGACGGTGATGCCCGCCTCCGCCAGCCGGGCGATCTTCTCCGCGGCCGTGTCCTCCTTGCCCTCGACGATCGTGCCGGCGTGCCCGAACGACATGCCCGGCATCTCGTCCATGAACTTGCCGGCCATGAACGCGACGATCGGCAGGCGCGAGTTGTTCTCGGTGACCCAATTCGCCAGCTCGGCCTCCATGCGGCCGCCGGGCTCGGTGTAGATGACGATGCCCTCGGTCTGCTCGTCGGCCTCGAACAGCGGCATGAGCTCGGCGTACGTCTGGCCGATGATCGCGTCGCCGCCGATCGACACCGCGGTCGACTGGCCGAGCCCGGCGGCGGTCAGCGTCGACGACATCTCGGTCGTCATGCCGCCGCTGCGCGAGATCACGCCGATCGGACCGGGGTAGTAGGCCTTCGCGGCGTCCTTCGCCGGCCCGCCGATCCCGCCCATCTTGATCACGTCGGGAACGATGATCCCGAGGCAGTTCGGGCCGATGATGCGGGCGCCGCGCAGCGACGCGAGCTCGACCATCTGGGCGACGTCGCGGCGCGGGATGCGCTCGGTGACGATGACGACGAGCTTGATGCCGTTCTCGATCGCCTCGAAGACCGCGTCCTTGGTGAACGCCGGC
>CADCVT010000296.1 GCA_902806215.1 uncultured Solirubrobacteraceae bacterium
AGCTGTTCGAGCTGTCGCTGCCGGCCGGGGTCGAGCAGTCCACCGGCGCGCACCTGCCCGGCACGCGCGAGGTCGTGGTGTGCGTGCGCGGCCGCGTGCGGGTCGGCCCGCTCGGCGAGGAGGCCTACCTCGGGCCCGGCGACGATCGCTGGTTCGCCGCCGACGGGCCGGACGGCTACGTCGGCCTGCGGGACGGTCGAGCGCTCGACTGGGTCCTCTATGACGGGTGACCGCGCGCAGCCGGCCGTCGCCGGCCTCATCACGGCCCTCGTCGGGTTCATGGGCGCGTTCGCCGTCGTGCTCGCGGGGCTGCGGGCGGTCGGCGCGACCGACGCCCAGGCGGCGTCGGGGCTGCTCGTCCTGTGCGTGTCGATGGGGATCATCGGCGCCTGGCTCAGCGTGCGTTCGAAGACGCCGACGGTCGTCGCGTGGTCGACGCCGGGCGCCGCACTGCTCGTCACGACCGGCGTGCCCGAGGGCGGCTGGCCGGCGGCGGTCGGCGCGTTCGCCGTGTGCGGCGTGCTGCTCGCGCTCGCCGGCCTGTGGCGCCCGCTCGGCCGGCTCATCGCGTCGATCCCCGCGCCGATCGCGAGCGCCATGCTCGCCGGCGTCCTCCTGACCGTGTGCCTCGCGCCGGCGCGGGCGGCGGCCGACTCGCCGGCACAGGCGCTGCCCGTCATCGCCGCGTGGCTGCTGCTGTGGCGCTTCGCGCCGCGATGGGCGGTGCCGGGCGCGCTCGGCGCGCTCGCCGTCGTCATGGTCGTCGAGGGCGCGTCGGTGGACGGGCGGCTCGCGCCGGGGCTCGACGTGACCGCGCCCGTGTTCGAGCCCTCGGCGATCGTCGGCATCGCGATCCCGCTGTTCCTCGTGACCATGGCGTCGCAGAACGTGACCGGGATGGCCGTCCTGCAGAGCTTCGGATACCGGCCCGACCTGCGGCCGATCCTGCTGTCGACCGGCCTGGCGACCGCGCTCATCGCACCGTTCGGCGGCCACGCGATCAACCTCGCGGCGATCACCCAGGCGCTCGCCGCCGGCCCCGACGCCGGGCCCGACGTGTCGCGTCGCTGGATCGCCGCGGTGACGTCGAGCCTCGGCGTGATCGTGCTCGGCCTCGGCGCCGGCCTCGCCACCGCGGTGGCGATCGCCGCGCCCGAGGGGCTGATCGAGGCGGTCGCCGGGCTCGCGCTGCTCGGGGCCCTCACCGGGGCGCTGGCGGTCGCGCTGGCCGACTCGCCCGACCGCGACGCGGCCGTCATCACGCTCGTCGTCGCGGCGTCGGGCATCACGATCGCCGGGATCAGCGCGCCGTTCTGGGGCCTCGTCGCCGGCCTCGGCGTGCGGGCGCTCCGGCGGGTCGGCTCCGTCGACCCGAGCTAGCCTGCACCGCTTACGCAGGCGCGTCGCAGCGATCCTCCTCGCCCTCACCGGGGTGATGCTCGTCGCCGGCGACGCCGCGGCCGCCGTCGGCCTGCGCCCCGTCGGCACGTTCGACGAGCCCGTGTACGTCACGAGCCCACCGGGCGACCCGTCGACGGTCGCCGTCGTCGAGCGCTACGGGCGCGTGCGCCTCGTCCGCAACGGCCGCGTCCAGCGCAGGCCGCTGATCGACCTCCGCTCGCGCGTGCTCATCCGCAACCGCGACGAGGGCGTCGACCAGCGAGGCCTGCTCTCGATCGCCTTCGCGCCGGACTACGCGACGTCGCGCCGGGTCTACGTCGACTACGTCGACCGCAGTGGCCGTGTCCGCGTCGACGAGATCCGCGGGAACGGCCCGCCGCGCCGCGTGCTCGACCTCGGTCCCGCGACGACCGTCCACCACGGCGGGCAGCTCGCCTTCCACGAGGGGCTCCTGTACGTGAGCACGGGGATCGGCAACACGCCGCAGGTCAGCCAGGACCCGCTCGAGCCGGGCGGCAAGATCCTGCGGCTCGACCCTGCGGTGCGGCCCGCGCGGCCGGAGGTCTACGCGCTCGGCCTGCGCAACCCGTGGCGGTTCTCGTTCGACCGCGGGACGCTCTTCATCGGCGACGTGGGGGAGGACGCCGCGGAGGAGATCGACGTCGTTCCGGCCGGCGCCGCGCCGGGGACGAACTTCGGATGGCCTGCGTTCGAGGGCCGGACCCGCCGCGCCGACGACGCGCCGCCCGGGCTCGCGATCCCCGCGCTGGTGCGCGATCACGACGCGGGCTGGTGCTCGATCGTCGGCGGCCACGTCGTCCGCGACCGCCGGCTGCGGGGCCTGCGGGGGCGCTACGTGTACGGCGACGTGTGCAGCGGGCGCGTGCACAGCGCCCGCGTCGACGGGTCGCGCCTGGTCGACGACCGCCGCCTGCGGCTGCGCGTGCCGTACCTCGTCTCGTTCGGCGAGGACGGGCTCGGCCGCGTCTACGCGATCAGCCTCACCGGGCGCGTGTGGTGCCTCGAGCAGACCCGCGGTTGAGGTCAAGCGCGCCAGATCGCGCGCAGTAGCCACCGGAGGGCCGCGAACGTACGCGCTGCCGGGCTCTGGCCCGGCACGCCGTACGTTCGCGATCGGCGGTCAGACGGTGATGCCGCCGCCGGGGCGCCGGACCGTCGGCCACACCCGCCGGACGCTGCCGTCGCGGACCGCCGCGAGCGCGTCGAAGTAGTCGATCGCGTCGCCCGCGTGCTTTGGCCGCAGCACGACGTAGTCGCCGCGCTTGAGCGCACCCTTCGGGGCGTAGAAGTTCGACTGGTTGTTGCCACCGCCGCCCGAGAGCTCGTCGTTCTCGAGCCCCGGCGGATGGACCGGCGACGCGAGCGAGCCCGAGTTGTTCGGCCACGCGCCGCCCTTGATCGAGACGCCGTCGCGGCCCTGGGCCTGCGGATCGGGTGCGCCGGTGAGCGGCACGTACGGCGGGCCGATGCGGTGGACGGGCGCCGCGTGGTGGAGCGTCGGCTGCAGGCCCTCGTTGTCGTGCCCGTCCTCGGTGATGTAGCCGTGGAAGAGCAGGGCCGCGCCGGGGCTGATCTCGTTGGGCTCCTTCGCTCCGCGCCACAGCTTGTACGTCGAGCTGGCGGGGCCGTTGCGGACGAGCCGGTCGGTGTCGACGCCGGCGGCGCGCAGCTCGGCGATCCACGCGGCGAAGCGCTTCTGGGCGTCGTCCTTGACGGTCTGGCGGAAGGCGCGCTCGGGGTTGAACGCGGCGTGGCCGTCGTAGCAGACGATCGCGGTGAGCGGGAGGCCGCTCGCGCGCAGACGCCCGAGCGCGGCGTCGAGCTCGGCCGGCGTCCGCAGGCCCGACAGCTCGAAGCCGGACTCGAGCTGGAGCGCGACTTCGAACGGCCGCTTGGCGCTGGGCGCGAGCCGGATCGCGTGCTCGAGCAGCTCGAGGCTGTCGACGAGGATCCGGACGCGGTGCGGCTTGCTCGGCGGCCGCGCGGCGAGGAAGCGCTCGAGCTCGGGCGGGCTCGGCGGATAGCCCATCATGAGGTCGGTGCCGGCGGGCGCCTCGGCGAGCACCTCGTCGACGCCGCGCAGGTGGAAGACCATGCCGCGCGGCTCGGGCAGGCGTCCGAGCGCGTACCCGATGAACGCCGGCGACTCGAACGACTTGAGCGCGGGGCGGATCGCCCAGCCCTCGGCACGGGCGACCTCGGAGACGACCGCGAGGTTCGCGTCGAACGCGGCGAGGTCGAGGAACGTGACCGCGTCGCCCTGCGCGCTACGCGCGGCGATCGCCGCGAGCGCGGCCGGCGGCGGCGGCGTGCCGCCCTCGCCGATCGGCGGCAGCGGCCGGGCCGGCGGCGCGGCGGGCTTCTTCTTGCGCCGCGGCTTGCGCTTGCGGCGCTTGCGCTTGGCCGCGTCGGCCTCGCTGATGGGTCCCGCGGCGACGGCGGCACCGGCGGCGCCGGCCGCGGCCGCACCGAGGAACGCCCGGCGGTCGAGAAGGGACCGCTCGGTCATGTCGGAAGGCTGATAGCTGGACATCGACTACCTCCTTGGGCGCGTTCGGCAGAGCCGGTAGGTGCGTGTGGAGCGCCTGGTCGTGATGCGGCCGCCGCGGCCGCGCACCCGCTCGGTGATGCGGACGGTGATCTTCCCCGCGACCCGGCGGCGCAGGTCGACGCGCGCGGTCAGCCGGCCGCCGCGCCTGCGGGCGCGCACCCGGCGGTCGCCGATGCGGACGGACGCCGAGACGGCGCGCTTGGCGAGCCGGATCGTGAAGAAGCGGCGCGAGAGGCAGCGCGGCCCGGCCGCTCCCGGCAGCGGGCCGATGTTGCCCGCGTCGTCGATCCCGCGCACCGCGAAGTGGTACCGGCGCACGACCCGCGTCCGCGGCCGGCGGACCGTGACCTCCTGCGTGCGCCCGGCCGATTCCGCCTCGACGGTCGCGACCCGCGTCGCGCCGCGCACGTCGCCGCGGATCGGGCGGCGCGACCGGAAGACCTCGAAGCGCGTCGCGCGCCCGGCGTTCCAGTCGTCGCCGGAGGCCCGGAAGCTCACGACGCTGCGCCCGGCGGTGCGCTTGACCCGCAGGCCGCGGACCGCGGCGGGCGGCCGCGTGTCCTCGCCGTGCAGGCCGGTGTTGCGGTCGTTCTGATGCCAGTGCCACGCCTGGTCGTTGCCGTCGGCGCGGCCCGGCGTGTGCCAGACGCGCAGCAGACCTTCGCGCAGTCCGATGGCCACCTCGACCTTGCCGTCGCCGTCGAGGTCGCCGACCGCCGGGGTGAAGAGCGTCCAACCGCCGGTCCACTTCGGCCAGTCGGGCACCGGCCGGCCGGTGACGCCGTCGAAGGCGTGCAGCGCGGCGGAGTCGGCACCGAGGATGGTGTCCGGCTTGCCGTCGCCGGACACGTCGGCGATCGCCGGCGCGCTGAACGCCGCAAGGCCCTGGATCGGCTGGACGAAGCCGTCGCGCTGCCGGCCGGTCTCCGGGTTCCACGCCGTCTGCGCGTGACGCACCCGCGACCCGAGGCCGGGCATCGTCGCCACGGCGGTCGCGATGTCGACCACGCCGGTCGCGGCCTGCACGGCGCTGACACCGCGGTCGCCGCCCAGCCGTCCGACGGACGGGCTCGAGCTGAAGTGCACGAGCGGCGAGGGCGGGTTGACGGCGCTCTCGGCGGGCAGCGTGCCCAGCTGCTCGGGCGTCATGCGGCGCGTGCGCAGGTCGATCGTCTGCGAGCCGAACAGGCCCGGGTTCGCGACGAGCTTCGGTACGCCGCCCTGGACGTACGCGGCCGGCGTCTGCACGCCCTCGGTCACGAAGTCCTGGGCCGTGCCGTAGCCCTGCGCCGCGGCGGGCAGCGTGACTGGGAAGCCGGGCAGGAGCGCGCCGCCCGGGCGCTTGGTGCCCTTCGACGAGAAGGCACTGACGAAGCCGAAGACCGGCGACCCGCTCGGCCCGAAGGCGGTGTCCTGCAGTGCCACGACGACCTCGGGCCGGCGATCGCCGTCGATGTCGACGATGGTCGGCGTCGTCGCCACCTTCGCGTCGCGGGCGTAGGTCTCCGTCCCCGGAGGCTTGCGCATCGACTCGGGGATCTCCGTCCCGACCGGCCAGCCGGGCTGCAGCTTGCCGTCGGCGCGCCACGCGTACACGCGCGCGTCCCAGCCGCCCACCACGATCTCCAGGTCGTCGTCGCCGTCGAGGTCGGCGAGCGCCGCGCCGCCGAAGTTGCCCGTTGACGGGTTGCGCACGAACGGGGTGTCGGGCACGGGGACGGCCTGGCGGGCGAACTGGCGGTCGGTCTGCACGGGGAAGCCGTCGCGCATGCGCCCGCGCGCATCCCACGCGTAGACCGTGCCATCGAGGCCGGTGACGACGACGTCGAGGCCGCCGTCGTGGTCGAGGTCGCCGACCGCAGGCGGTGATGCGACGGGCTCGCGCGGCAGGCTGATCCGGCCCGACTTCCAGCCCGGCGAGCCGAGGTAGTTCTGCTCGTACTTCGGGTCGAGGCCGCGGGCGCGGTTCGTCTCCACGGGCCAGCCCGGCACGCGCGAGCCGTCGGGGCGGATCGCGTGGATGACGCCATCGGAGGTGGCGACGATCGTGTCGAGCTCACCCCGGCCCTCGAGGTCGGCGAGCGCGGGCGACGCCTCGGCCGACGAGCCCAGGTTCACGTGCAGGACCTCGTCGTCGTCGTGGCGGACGGCGATGACGCGGCGGTCGACGCCGACGCGGCCCTCGGCGTCGACGACGCGCACGCGGATCGTCACGTCGTAGCGCTCGATCGACGAGCGGTCGGGCGTCGGCGCCTCGTACCTCCCGGACCAGAACGACCGCGGCAGGCTCGCGGGATCGAACTTGCCGCGCACGGTCGACGGCGCCGCTCCGGACCCGCTCGCGACCGCGCGGAAGTCCGCGTCGCGCGGCTCGGGACCCGGCGCCACCTGGATCTCCCAGCGGTAGCCGGTCGAGCGCTTGGCTGCGACGGCCGCCGCGATGTCGACGACGCCCGACCGCGTCGGGTCGAACTCGCGGTACCAGTCGGGCGAGCGGATGTCGGCGGTCGGCGGGATCGCGCCCTCGCGCACGGCCTTCATCGCCTTGTGCACGTTCGGCCGGCCGTAGCCGTACTGAATGTTGAACTCGCGGCCGTCGTCGGCGCCCTGGAAGCACGTCGGGCACGGCAGCTTCCCGATGAAGCTCGCGGTCGAGCGGACGACCTGCATCACCTCGTTGGCGTCGAGCGGCCGGCCGGACTGGATCCCCGCGGAGTGGACCATCGCGGCGACGCCCGCCTGGATCGGCGTCGACTGCGACGTCGAGCCGTCGTCGGAGGAGACCGAGAAGAGCGAGTGTGGCCCGTACGAGGTCACCGACGAGCGTGCGCGGAACGTCGTCGTCGCGGCGTCGTTGGGCTGCGTCCGGCCACCGCGGTTGGTCTGGTCGGCGACGACGCCGTTGCCCGGCCACACGCGCGCGAAGCGCATGCCGTCCTGATGGTCGGCGGACTCGAAGTCGTTGGACGCCCAGGTGATCACCGCGCCCTTGTCGTGCGCGTAGTCGATCGCCTCCTGCATCGCGGTCGACTGGCCGAGGCTCGCGACGACGAGGCAGAGCACCTTCGCGCCGGCGTCGACCGCGTAGACGATGCCCTCGGCGATGCGGTCCGGGCGGTCGATCGCCTCGTCGCCGAGCTTGACCGAGAGGAATCGGCAGTTCGGGCAGACCCCGGCGCCGAAGAGGCCGTTGTCGGCCTGGCCGGCGATGACGCGCTGCTCGCCGTTGGCGTGCTCGTAGCGCGACTGGTCGGTCTGCGGGTCGTTCGTGTCGCGGTGGAAGTTCCACCCGGAGATGTCGTCGGCGTAGCCGTTGCCGTCGTCGTCGCGGCCGTCGGAGAAGGAGACGACGAGGTCCTCCGGCGTGATCCC
>CADCVT010000297.1 GCA_902806215.1 uncultured Solirubrobacteraceae bacterium
ACGTCGCGAAGGAGCTCGAGGCCGCCGCCGCCGACGCGCGGCGCCGCGGCGGGCACTCCTCGGCGGCGCGGGCGTTCGCGCGGGCCGCGGAGCTCACGCCGGAGATCGGCGAGCGCGCCCGCCGGCTCATGGAGGCGGCCGTCGAGTCGCAGGCCGCCGGCGACTTCGACCAGGCCGAGGCGCTCGCCGACCAGGGCCTCGCGCTCGAGATCGACCCGATGATGCGCGCGCTGCTGCAGCGCATCCGCGCCGGCGTGCAGATCCGCTCGGGGCGGCCCGAGTCGGGCATGGCCGAGATGATCGAGGCGGCCTCCGCCGTCGAGGACACCGTGCCGGTCGCCGCGGCGGTCATGTGGCTCGAGGCCGGGCTCGCGCGGATGACGTTCGGCCCCGTGCCCGACGGCGTCCGCCTCGGCCTGCGGGCCCGCGAGCTCGCCAGCGGCGACGAGTCGCTCGAGGCGCTGGCCGACGTCGTCGTGGGTCAGGCGCTCATGGCCTCGGGCGAGGCCGTTGCCGCCGAGGAGTGCTTCGCCCGGCGCGAGGAGCAGATCGTCACGATGACCCCGCCGCCCGGTGCGTCGGACATCATCGTGCTCGCCGCCCACGGCTCGATGTGGCTCGAGCAGGACGCGCGCGCCGAGCGGATCCTCGCCTCGGTCATCGACCGCGCCCGCTCCGAGGGCGCGCTCGCGCAGCTCGCGTACCCGCTCGCCGTCCGCGCCCAGCTGCGGCTGCGGCAGGGCCGCTACTCGATCTCGCGCGCCGCCGCCGAGGAGGCCGCGCGCGCCGCGGCCGACACCGGCCAGGACACGATGCTCGCCTATGCGCTCGCGGTGCGCGTCCACGTCGAGGGCGTGACCGGCAACGCCGAGGACGCCCGCGCCTTCGCCAGCGAGGCGCTGCGGCTGCTCGAGGAGACCGAGACGAAGATCTTCCGGCCCTACGTCCACAGCGCGCTCGGCGTCATCGCGCTGATCGAGGACGAGCCCGAGCGAGCGGTCACCGAGTTCGAGCGCGCCCGCGACAGCGCGCTGGCGATGGGCTTCACGATCCCGGGCCAGGACATCCACAACCCGCTGCTCGTCGGGGCGTACCTCCGTGCCGGCGACCGCGAGGCGGCCGAGGCGGAGTACGCGCGGATCGAGGCGCTCATGGGCCCGGTGCAGCCGAGCGGGATGCCCGCGCAGATGATGAGGATGAAAGCGCTGCTGGCGTCCGACGACGACGCGCTCTCGCTGTTCGAGGAGGCGCTGTCGCACCACGACGGGTCGCCGGATCCGTTCGAGCGAGCGTGCACGCAGCTCGCGCTCGGCCAGCGCATGCGCCGGATCCCCGGCGCGGCACGCGAGGACGCCAAGGCGCCGCTGCGGGCGGCGCTCGAGGCGTTCGAGCGGTTGGGCGCGAAGCCGTGGGCGGCGCTCGCACGCGACGAGCTGCGCGGCTCCGGCGTGACGTCGCGCCGCGAGGACGTGGCGGTCGCCGAGCTCCTCACGCCGCACGAGATGCAGGTCGCGATGGTCGTCGCCGGCGGGGCGACGAACAAGGAGGCCGCGGCCGCGCTCTTCCTCAGCCCCAAGACGGTCGAGCATCACCTCGGGGCGATCTACAAGAAGCTCCAGGTCCGGTCGCGCACCGAGCTGAGCGCGCTGGTGTCGCAGGCCGCGTGACCGACGGGCTCATCGGACGGCAGCGCGAACGCGAGCGCATCGAGCGTCTCGTCACCGACGCGCGCGCCGGTCGTTCGGGCGCCCTGCTCGTCCACGGCGAGCCGGGCATCGGCAAGACGGCCGTGCTCGATCACGCGCGGGCGTTCGCCGACGGCTTTCGCGTCGTCAGCGCGCGCGGGATCGAGAGCGAGTCCGAGATCCCGTTCGCCGGGCTGTGGGACCTGCTCAGCCCGCTGCTCGATCTGCGTGACCGGCTGCCGCCGGCGCAGGGCAACGCGCTCGGGCAGGCGCTCGCGCTGGAGGCAACTGGCACGCCGGCGCGCTTCGCGGTCCCCGCCGCGGTGCTCGCGCTGCTCGGCGCGGCCGCCGAGGAGCAGCCGGTGCTCGTGCTGATCGACGACGCGCAGTGGGTCGATGCCCCGTCGGCCGAGGCGTTCGTGTTCGCGGCGCGGCGCCTGCACAGCGAGGGTGTCGCACTGGTGCTGGCGATGCGCGACGGCACCGGGCGGGACTTCGACCCCGCCGGGATCGAGCGCCTTCACGTCGGGCCGTTGCCCGAGGCCGATGCCGCCGCCCTGCTGCGACGCGTCCACGGCGGGCTCGCGGGAACGGTCGCGGGCGACCTCGTCGCCGCGGCCGCCGGCAACCCGCTCGCGCTCGTCGAGCTTCCGCGCGGCCTGTCGGAGGACCAGCGGCGCGGGCGCGCCGCGCTGCCGCCGGTACTACCGGCGGGCCTCTCGCTGGAGGCCGCGTTCCGCGCGCAGCTCGCGACGTTGCCGGACGCCACCCAGCGCGCGCTGGTCGTGGCCGCGGCGACCGACGGCGGCGAGGAGCTCGCCCATCTGATCGCGGCGCTGGGGCACCTCGGACTCGGCGACCGGACGCTCGAGGAGGCCGAGCGCGGTGGGCACATCACGATGAGCGGCGGGCGCGTGCGGTTCCGGCATCCGCTGCTGCGC
>CADCVT010000298.1 GCA_902806215.1 uncultured Solirubrobacteraceae bacterium
AAGTCCTTGTCACGATCCAGGGTGACCGGCGACCACGCCGCCGGGACCGGCTGGGGGAGCCCGGGCTGCGCCGCGGGCTGCCGCGCGGGAGGCCCCGGCGTCTTCGGCAGCGCGAGCGACTGGCCCGCGTCCGGCGCGTGCTCGAGCGGCTCGCGCGACGCGGGCCGCGCCGGCTGTCGCGGCGGACCGTGCCGAGCCGTCGCCGCCGCGGGCACGCACCCGCACTGCGACGGACCGTGCGCGCGTCGCTGCACTACGGCGGCGAGCCGATCGAGCGCCATTGGCGTGCGCCCACCGAGCGCCCGCGGCCGCTCGTGCTCGTCTGCGACGTCTCCGGCTCCATGGCGCCCTACGCGCGCGTGCTGCTCCAGTACCTCCAGGCGTCGGTCGCCGCGAGGCGGCGCGTCGAGGCGTTCGCGTTCGGCACGCGGCTGACCCGGGTCACGAAGGAGCTCGCCGGCCGCGACCCCGACCGCGCGCTCGACCGCGCCGCCGCGGCCGTCCCCGACTGGTCCGGCGGCACGCGGATCGGCGAGTCGCTCGCGACGCTCAACCGCGAGCACGGCCGCCGTCTCGGCCGCGGCAGCACCGTCGTGATCCTCTCCGACGGCTGGGACCGGGGCGAGCCCGAGACGCTCGCCAACGAGATGGCAAGGCTCCGGAGAGCGGCACACCGGGTCATCTGGCTGAATCCTTTGGCCGCCGCACCTACATACGAGCCACTGACGAGAGGCATGCAGGCAGCGCTCCCCCACACCGACCACCTGCTCGCCGGCAACTCGATCGCGTCGCTCGAGGACCTCGCCGAGCTCCTCGAAACGCCGAACGTCCGCGAGACCCCGCTATGAGGGGGTCTGACGGACGTTCGCGGGGTCCGGTGGTCGGTCTGGTGCTTGCCGCCGGTGCCGGCTCGCGGTTCGGCGACTCGCCGAAGCAGCTCGCCGACCTGCACGGGCGGCCGGTGCTCCAGCACGTGGTTGACGCCGCTCTCGCCTCTCTCCCCCGTGTCGTCGTCGTGCTCGGTCATGCCGCGGACGAGATCCGCGCGGCCGTCGACTTCAAGACGGCCGAGATCGTCGAGTGCCCGAACTGGGCGGATGGCCTCGCAGCGTCGCTGAGATGCGGACTGCAGACGACGGGCGACGAAGGCAGAGTGATCCTGCTGCTGGGCGATCAACCACAAGTCGACCGATCCCTGGTCGAGCGGTTCTCCCGAGAGCCTGCAGGCAGCCGCGCGAGCCGGAACGGAGCTCCAGGCCATCCCGCCGTCTTGGGCCCGGCCGAGATCGCCGCGGCGAAGCAGCTCACCGGCGATGAGGGATTGAAGGCACTGCGCTGGCGCCTGATCGAGGTCGACCGGCCGCTGCGCGACATCGACACCCAAGAGGACCTGGAGGACGTTCGCCGTGAAGCTCGAGCAGTCGTTTGAGGTCGATGCCCCGCTCGACGCCGTGTGGGCGGCGCTCATCGACGTGCAGCGCGTCGCGCCGTGCCTCCCCGGCGCGGAGGTGACCGAAGCGGGCGAGGACGGCACCTACACCGGCACGTTCTCGGTGAAGCTCGGCCCCGCCACCGCGTCATACCGCGGCACGCTGAAGATCGAGGAGGTCGACGAGGCCGCGCACACGGTCACGATGCGCGCGAGCGGCACCGACAAGCGCGGGCAGGGCGGCGCGAAGGCGCTCATGCACTCGACGGTGCGCGAGCGTGACGGCGGCGGCGTGCACGTCGACGTGGACACCGACTTCTCGATCACCGGGCGCCTGGCGTCGTTCAGCCGCGGCGGGATGATCCAGGACATCTCGAACCGCCTGCTCAACGAGTTCGCGAGCTGCCTCCAGGAGACGCTCGCGACTGAGCAGACGGTCGAGCCGTCCGCGCCGGCACCGGCGCCGGTCGAGCCGGCGCCGGCCGAGGGTGCGGGCGGCGGGGCTCCCGCTCCCGCCTCACCCGCGCACGAACCCCTGGAAGAACGCGAGCAGCCGCAGCCGCCTTCGCAGCCACGGCCCGCGCCGCGCGCGCCCGCGAAGCCGATCTCCGGGTTCGGCCTCGTGCTCGGTGCGCTGATGGACCGCCTGAGGCGGCTCTTCGGACGTACTCCCCGGTCGGGCCGCTAGGGCCAACCCGACCAGGGTCTCGGTCGGAAGGTCTTCGCGCTAGATCCTGCCTGTGCGCCCGCGGCCCATGCCGAAGCCGCCGCTCGGGATGCCCGCGAGCAGGACGAGGATGGCCGCGACGATGCCGACGATGGCCGGAAGGCCGAGCGCGACACAAAGGAAGTAGACGAGCGCTGCAACGACGACGGCGATCAAGATGCCGATCATGGTGAAACCCCTCTCCGTAGGTTGACTTCTTGATACCCGTGAACGTCGCTCACGGCCGGAGGTTGGAGGGTTCGTCTCGTTGCGTTGACGCGGGGGTTGACGCCGTGCGGGGCGAGCCGTGCCGGCTCGCCCCCGTCGACGTGCGTCCTACGGCCGCCCGGCGCTCACCCGCGACGAGGTCTGCCGCGCAGGCGCTCGTTGCCGGAGAAGCGCGCGACCACCGTCAGCACGCGACGCCCGAGGCGGGCCCGCGAGCCGAACGGCACGCTCGAGCGGAACGTGCAGTCGGCCGCGAGGTCGACCACGCGCGTCGACACCGTGCGCGCCGGACTTGACCGTCACCGACACGACGCCGGTCTGGCAGGCGTCACGCGCGGTCAGGCCCGCCGGCAAGACGACCCGGCCGCTCGTGGCCAGCCCGAGCCTGCGTCTTGCGCACGCTGGCGGTCACGCGTTGGCCTGGAGCCGCTGGAACGCGGGCGCCGTCACCACCGTCGGGCCGGCCGTGGCCGCGGTCGCGGTCGGGCAGCCGTTGCCGGCGCCGCCGAGCGTCGGGCACGAGTCGACGCCGTCGGCCCGCCCGTCGCCGTCGGTGTCGGCGCGCCGGGGATCCGTCCCGAGGCCGCGCTCCTGCTCGTTCGTCAGACCGTCGCCGTCGGTGTTGCTGTCGCACGCGTCACCGACGCCGTCACGGTCGAGCTCGGCCTGGTCGGCGTTGCTCGCCGAGATGCAGTTGTCGGCGCCGTTGAGACGGCCGTCCTCGTCGTCGTCGCCGCCGCCGGCGCGCCAGTTGCGCAGCAGGTTGCGCTCGTCGGCCGACATGCCGCTCAGCAGCTGCTCCGGCTCGCTCGCCAGGAACACGGTGCCGGCCACGGAGTCCTCACCGATGAGGTACGGGTTGACGACATGCATGTAGACGAACGTCTCGCCGGGCTGGAGCGTCACCGAGCCGTACTCGGCGGTGTGGTACTGGTTGAAGTCGGCCGGCTCGGACGTGTCGGTCGGGTTCTGGCGGCGGAAGCGCTCGGCGCGGTCGCGCACGCCCGGTCCGTCGTACCCGGCGTTGAAGCCGATGTCGGGCGTCTCCGGCGTGCTGGAGTCCTGCGGCTCGAACGTGACGGCCCAGATGTCGTCGTTGGAGAACATCCGGTCGCCGCTGGAGGTCCGCTCCACCTCCGTGTCGCTGTCGGACTCGAGGTCGCCGGTGAAGCCGAAGTCGAACGTGATCGGCCCGGAGCCGTCGTTGCGGAAGCTCTCGAGGAACCGCACGAACGACGCGTCCTGGTCCGAGAAGTAGATCTTTCGGGTGATCGCGAGGTCGCGACGCGCGATGTACTCGTCGACGTCACCGTCGCCGGCGAGGTCGCTGCCGTCGCGGTCGTCATCGACCTCGTCGTTCGGCGGGAACGCGAGCTCCCGGTCGTCGTCCTCGAGCGAGCAGCCGTCGTCGGTCCCGCCCGCGCCCTCGTCCGGATCCGAGCCGTCGTCAGGGCGGTCGAGGTCAACGCGCCTGTAGCTGGGGTCGGACGAGTCGGGGAAGCGCACGAACAGCTCGCCGTACCCGTCGAAGGCGTCGGTGTCGAAGCCGGGCGCGAAGGCGTCGGTGTTCGCCGTCGATGTCGGGGTCGTACCCGACGCCGTTCGACGTGCGGAAGTCGCGATCGCAGGTGATCGCCGCTGCCGTGGCCGGGACAGCCAGGGTCGCGGTCGCCGCGGCAATCCCGGCAAGCCAGTGGGTAGTGGGCAAAGACGAATCCTTCGTTGGGTGACGTGCGGTCATCCTGGCCGCGCGGCCGCGATCCTGTGCGACCCGCTGATTCGCTGTCAACCGTTGAACGATGCGGCCGGACGTGTTGGCGCGGTGGCGGCCTCTCCGGCCGACACGAACGGCCGCGCCGCGTTGTCGGCTGCCGACCAGACGGGTGTGCCGCCCCGAACGCAGGGGTAGCGCCCGAACGTGGACCCCGTCACCGAGACACCGACCGAGCCCGTCGACTACGCGGCGATCAACGCCATCTGGGCGGGCCTGCTGGGCGGCGTGCTCACGCTGACCCGCGACGACGCGCCCCCGCAGTCGGAGCTCCCGGTCCTGGGCCTTGCCGCGTTCGCGCTGACCAAGGCGGTCAGCAAGGAGAAGGTCGGCACGTGGATGCGCGAGCCGCTCGTCGACGAGGCCAGCCGAACGCCGAAGGGCAGCCGTCTGCGGTACGCGGCCGGCGAGCTGCTGACGTGCACGCGCTGCATGGGCACCTGGACCTCGCTCGCACTCATCGGCTTCCGGCTCGCCCGCCCGCGGGAGGGCAAGATCGTGTCCTCGATCCTCGCGACGGCCGCGATCAACGACTGGCTGCAGGCAACGTTCACCCACGTCACCAGCCGCGCGAACGCGTCTCAGAGGCTCGCCGACGAGCCGCTCGAGAACTGGCCCGCGGGCGTCGCCCGCTAGGACTCGACGAGGCGGACGGGCTGCCGCGTCTTGCGCCCCTTGCGCAAGAGGAGGAAGCCGTCCTTGAAGTCATCGACCGTGGGTCCAGCATCGTCGGGCCCGATCTTCCGGTCGCCCGCGTAGAAGCCGCCTCCCTCGATCAGCCTTCTCGCCTCGGCGTTCGAGCCGGCGAGGCCGGCCGTCCGTGCGAGCGCTCCCCAGGTCGTGAGGTCCACGGCAGTCAGTGAGGGAACGTCGATCCCGCGGAGCGCCTCGTCGAGGTTCCCGGAGTACGCGCTCGGGTCGCCGAACATCCACTCCGTGACGGCGAGGGCCTCGGTCAGTCCTTCCTCGCCGTGCACGAGGGTCGTCAGGTGCTCGGCAAGCGCGCGTTGGGCCGCGCGCTCGTGTGGCGCCACGGCGTGCCGCTCCTCCAGCTCCTCGATGACGTCGCGCTCCAGCAGCGACAGGCGGCGCAGGAGCACGGGCACCTGGTCGTCCTGCGTGTTGAAGAAGAACTGGTAGAAGGCGTACGGCGACGTCATGGCCCGCTCCAGCCAGACCGCGCCGGACTCGGTATTGCCGAACTTCGTCCCGTCGGAGCGCAGCAGCAGCGGGACGGTCATGCCGACGGCGCCGTCGTGGCCGGTGCGGCGCAGCAACTCCAGTCCGGCGGTGATGTTGCCCCACTGGTCGCTACCGCCGAACTGCATGCGGCAGCCGTGGTCCTCTTAGAGCCGCAGGAAGTCGTAGGACTGCAGCATCATGTACGAGAACTCGGTGTACGACATGCCCTCGCCGTGGACGCGGGTCTTCACCGACTCCTTGGCGAGCATGTAGCCCATCGGGAAGTGCTTGCCGACGTCGCGCAGGAACTCGACCATGGTCAGCGGCGCAAGCCAGTCGAGGTTGTTGACGAAGGTTGCGCCCGGCTCGAGGATCCGGTCGATCTGGCCGCGAACGTTCTCGCTCCAGGCGCGCACGGTCTCGGGATCGACGAGCGGTCGCTCCGCGCTCTTGCCCGACGGGTCGCCGATGAGCCCGGTCCCGCCGCCGGCCAGGGCGATGACCTGATGCCCGTGGCGCTGGAAGTGCCGGAAGACGACGATCTGCTGGAGGTTGCCGGCGTGCAGCGACGGCGCGGTCGGGTCGTAGCCGCAGTAGACCGTGATCGGTCCGGAGGCGAGGCGCTCGGCCAGGTCCGGGCTCTCGTCCTGGATCAGCCCGCGCCAGCGGAGCTCCTCGTGGAGGTTCACAGGGGCTGGCGGATGACCGGGCGCTTGGCCGCGCCCGCCTCGTCCAGCCGGCGGACCGGCGTGGTGTACGGCGCGTTCTTGGCGATCTCGGGGTCGTCCTTGGCCTCGCGAAGGATCGCGACGACGGCGTCGGCGAAGGCGTCGAGGGTCTCCTTCGTCTCGGTCTCGGTCGGCTCGATGAGCAGCGCCTCGTCGACCAGCAGCGGGAAGTACACCGTCGGCGGGTGGTAGCCGTGGTCGAGCAGCCGCTTGGCGAGGTCGAGCGTCTTGATCCCGAGCTCGCGCTTCATCGGCGCGCCGCTGAGCACGAACTCGTGCCCGCAGAGCTTGCCGTAGGCGAGCGGCAGCAGCTCGGCCACGCCCTCCTGCTGCAGGCGCGCAAGCAGGTAGTTGGCGTTGAGGACCGCGATCTCCGACGCGTCCTGCAGGCCGGCGGCGCCGAGCGAGCGGATGTACGCGTACGAGCGCACGAACGCGCCGTAGTTGCCCTGGAAGCCGCGCAGGCGCCCGATCGTCTTCGGCTTGTCGAAGTCGAGGTCGAACGTCGCGGCGGTCGAGCCGTTCGAGCCCGTCGCCGTGCGCACGACCCGCGGGGTCATCAGGTAGGGCTCGATT
>CADCVT010000299.1 GCA_902806215.1 uncultured Solirubrobacteraceae bacterium
AGTACAACATGGCCCGCATGCGCGGCCTGTGGACGCACCTCGAGCGTCTCGGTGCCGGTCGTATGGACGGCGGCATCGGCACCAGGGGCCCGGGCGAGTCGCAGATCGAGACCGACCGCCGCCTCGCCCGCGACCGCATCAGCGCGCTCAAGCGGCGCCTCGAGGAGGTCAAGGGCTCGCGCGAGACGATGCGCGCCGAGCGTGCCCGTGCGCACCTCCCGCAGGTCGCGATCGCCGGCTACACGAACGCCGGCAAGTCGACGCTCCTCAACCAGATGACCGGGAGCACGGTCGGCGTCCGCGACCGGCTCTTCCACACGCTCGACCCGACGATCCGCCAGCTCCAGCTCCACGGGCGCACCTACCTGCTCACCGACACGGTCGGGTTCATCCGCAAGCTGCCCCATCAGCTCGTCGAGGCCTTCGGGGCGACGCTCGAGGAGACCCGCCTGGCCGATCTCATCCTCCACGTCGTCGACGCGTCCCAGCCCGAGGAGGAGCTCGACGAGATGCTCCGCGCCGTCGACGACGTCCTCGAGGAGATCGGCGCAGGCGACCGCCCGCGGACCCTCGTGCTCAACAAGGCCGACGTCCTCGACGAGGAGCGCCGCCGCGAGCTCGGCTTCCGTCATCCCGACGGCGTGCTCGTCAGCGCGCAGACGGGGGAGGGGCTCGAGGAGCTCGGCGACCGGATCGAGCGCGAGTTCTCCCGCACGCTGCGCCCGATCGAGCTGCTGCTGCCCTTCAGCGAGGGCGGCCGGCTGGCGGAGCTGCACGAGGTAGCCGGCGATCTGGAGCGCGAGGACACCGAGGCCGGTGTCCGGATCAAGGCGAACGTCCCGTCCACCGTCGCCGAGCGCTACGCACGCTACGTGGTCAGCGCGAACAGCGCCAACGGCTCGCATCCCGACGGCGCATAAGCGCTGTTGACCCGCAACACCGCACGCTAGACTTCCGTTCAGGTCCGGAGCTGACTTCACGTCGGCGCCCGGCTCGGACATCAGCGGCGGGAGCCGCGCCCTTCACACGGAGACGGGGCGCAGGCGACCTCCACCACTTAGACACGTGGAGGAACCCAGTTGCTGACCGATCCCGAACTCACGACGACGACGGAGACGCCCGCGCCCGCGCGCCGTCGTCCCGCCCCGACCGCCGCCCGCCTGCTCGAGCTCGACCCCTCGCTGGGCGAGGGCGTCGCGTCCAACGAGCTCGCCGAGGCGCGCGCCCGCGCGGTCGTGCCGCTCGTCACGCTCGCCCCGGGCCCCGTCGCCTTCGAGCGGCTGCGGCGCCCCGAGAACCCGCTCGGCCCCTTCGCCGTGCTCGTGACCGACGGGCTCATCGCCCGTGACGTCTCACTGCTGGGCCGACCGGCGACCCAGCTCGTCGGCCCCGGTGACGTCCTGATGATCCGCGACGCCGCCGACGTGGTCGTCGAGGCCGGCTGCGCGACGCGCTGCCGCGTGGCGATCCTTGAGCAGCGCTTCCTCACCGCAACGCAGCACTGGCCGTGGCTGACCGCCCGCATCATCGAGCGTGCCGCCTCGTGGGCCGACCGCGCGATGTCCCAGCAGGCGATCATCCAGCTCGGCCGCGTCGACCTGCGGCTGCTGTTCATGCTCGGCCACCTCGCCGAGCGCTGGGGCCGGGTCACGCCGGAGGGCGTGTTCGTCCCGCTTCGGCTCACGCACGAGATGCTCGGACGCCTGGTCGGCGCTCAGCGCTCCACGGTCACGCTGGCGCTGAAGGAGCTGCGCGAGCAGGGCGCGGTCGTCAAACGCGGCGACGGCTGGCTGATCGTGTCGGGCGCCGGGCAGGCGCTGCCGCTCGACCGCGTCGAGGACGCCTCGTTCCGCTCGCTCGCGCTGGCGCACACGGTGCCCGTGGGCGAGGAGGGGGGCGAGGCTGCCCTCGCCCCGGACGGCACGCTGACCCAACACCTGACCCGCATCCGCGAGGACGCGGACGCCGCTCGCGTGCGGGCGCGCGCCAGCCGCGAGAGGGCTCGCGCCCAGCGTGAGAAGGCCGCGAAGAGCCGCTCAGCGCGGAGCGGACTCGAGCAGGAAGATCTCGAAGGCCCGGGTGGGCTTGAACACGATCTGGCTGTGGTAGCTGAGGACGCGGCGGCCGGTGGCCTCCTCGACGGCGCCGATCGTCGCCTCTGACACCGCCGGGGTCTCCTGGAAGCGCAGCCGGTACTGCCGGACCAGCTTGTCCTCACCCGCCTCGAGGAGCGTCTCCTCGTTGCGGGTGAGGCCGCCTTCCATCGCGCAGAAGACGTAGTCGTCGTTGATGTACGTCTTCGCGCGCTCCGGTCCGCGGCCGTAGTACTGCTTCTTCAGAGCGACCATCGCGTTCGAGATCGACGCGCGGACGGAGCCCTGGGGATCCTGGGTGGTCTCCTCGACCGTCGGTTCCGGCACGCCAGAGACACTAACGCGCCAAGGCCTGGACTCCCAGCCAGAACGCGCCGGGAGCGCTCAATCCGGCGTCCGGATCGGACGATCCTCACGACAGATGTCCCGGATCCCATACGCCTCCTCCAGCCTGCTGGCCCTCGCGCTGGCGCTGACCCTCACCACCTCGATCGCGATGGCCGCCCGCGCGGGCAGCCTCGGCGTCGACAGGCTCACCGGCAGCGGTGCGCAGGACAAGATCACCGCGCTCGGCGGCAACGACGTCGTCCGCGGCCTCGCCGGTGACGACCGGCTGCACGGCGGCAGCGGCAACGACACGATCGACGGCGGCGCCGGCGTCGACACGATCGACGGCGGCGACGGCGACGACACCGTCCTCGGCGGCGACGGCGACGACCGCATCGTCGAGGAGCGCTTCGGCGACGACCGCCTGTACGGCGACGCCGGCAACGACCACATCGAGGGCAACCGCGGCGACGACACGATCTTCGGCGGCGACGGCGACGACACGATCTACGGCGGTCCGGGGAAGAACACGGTCGACTGCGGCCCCGGCGACGACGTCCTGTACTACCAGACCGTCGGCACCGCGAAGCGCTCCACCGGATGCGAGAGCAAGCGTCGCGAGGAGTCGACGATCAACGGCGTCCTGTGCGCCGACGGCGGAAGCGAGGCCGACGAGGCCCTGCGCGGCGGCGACGGCGACGACACCTGCCGCGGCGAGGGCGGCAAGGACGACCTCGAGGGAGCGGGCGGCAACGACAGCCTCTTCGGCGGGGGCGGCGACGACCGGCTCTTCGGCCGCTTCGGCAACGACCTGCTGCTGGGCGGCGACGGCGCCGACGAGCTCGAGGGCGGGCGTGGGGACGACCGGATGTCCGGCGGCTCCGGCGACGACCTCGTCAACGGCGGCTACGGCCGCGACAGCATCGACGCCGGCGCCGGCAACGACCGTGTCAACGCCGGCTGGGGCGAGCGTGGCGAGATCGTGAACTGCGGCCCGGGCCGGGACACCGCGATCCGCGGCCCGGGCGATCGTTACATCAGCTGCGAACTGATCCGCTAGCTAGCGCGCGGTCAGCCCCGACTCCTGGAGGTACGCCTGAGCGACCTGCTCGGGCGTCTCCTTGTCGAGGTCGACGCGGGCGTTGAGCTCCTGCATGACCTCGTCGGTCAGGCCCTCCTGGATCTGCTCGATGACCTTCGGCAGGTCCGGGCCGGCCTCCTCGGCCACCTCGTTGCGCACAACGAACGTCGAGTTGTAGGGCGGGAACATGCCCTTGTCGTCCTCGAGCAGCACGATGCCCTCGCGCTTGTTCTGCGGGTCGGTCGTGAACACGATCGAGGCGACCTTGTCACCGCGGTCGAGCACCTGGTGGCGCAGGTCGATGTCGACCGGCGTGAACTTCTTGAAGCCGAGCTCGTAGGTCTGCTTGAGGCCGAGCAGGCAGTCCGTGCGCTGGCGGCACTCGGGGGAGCCGTAGAGCGTGAACTGCTCGTCGACCTTCGACAGGTCGCTGATCTTCGACAGGCCGAGCTGGCTTGCGACCTCCTCCTTGACGCCCACCTCGTTCGACGAGGTGAAGGGCGTCGGCTCGAAGGCGGTCAGCTCGTCCTTCTCGAAGCACGCCTTCGTGTCCTCGAACGCCTGCTGCGGGTCCTTCGGGATGTCGTCGGTCGGGACGTCGCACAGCGACAGCAGCGCGGTGCCCGTGTACTCGGGGTAGGCGTCGATCTCGCCGGCCTTCAACGACTTCTGCGCGGTCTTCTCGTCGCCGAGGCTGAGCTCCTTGCTCACCTTGTAGCCGGCGGCCTCGAGACCCTGCGCGTACACCTCGCCGAGCACCTTCTGCTCGGTGAAGTTCTTCGACCCGACGGTGATGGTGACCTTGCCGTTGTCGGGGTTGCTCTTGATGCCGGACGCCGCGGCCTCGGTCGTCTGCGCGCCGGGCTCGGCGGTGGTGTCCTCGTCGTCGTCGCCACATGCCGCGATCGCGAGCATGCACGCGAAAAGAGCAAGCAGGGCGAACAACCTTCGGTGCTTCATGAGACCTCCTGGAGGCTGGGGGAGTGCGACGAGATGGGGGACAGAAGACGTTGGATGCCGGCGAGGCCGAGCTCCGACCCGACGGCGACGAGCGCGACGACGATCGAGGCGCCGAGCCTCCCGGCGTCGCCGTAGACGCCGTAGGCGATGATCGGGTCGCCGAGCGAGCTGACGCCGGCCAGCGGCGCGATCGTCGCGGTCGCGACGACGTTCACCGCCGAGGTCCGGACGCCGCCGAGGACGAGCGGCATCGCCAGTGGCAGCTCGACGCGGCGCACGACCTCGGTGCCGGTCATGCCCATGCCGCGCGCGGCGTCGACCGCGTCGGGATCGACCTGGCGCACGCCGGTGTAGGCATTGGCAAGCACAGGCGGGATCGCCAGCAGCGCGAGCGCGAGCATGACGTTGGTGAAGCCGGTCCCGATGTAGGCGACGAAGAACACGATCAGCGCGAGCGACGGGATCGCCCGGCCGACGTTGGCGATGCCGAGCGGCAGGAACGAGCCGCGCCCCGTGTGCCCGAGCCAGAGCCCGAGCGGAAGCGCGACCGCGACGCCGAGCGCGAACGACGCGCCGCTGAGCAGCAGGTGGTCGCCGAGCAGGCCGAGCAGTTGCGTGCCGCCGACCTCGCTGCCGCCGGCGCGCGACTCCTGCGTCGTGAAGATGAACTCGATCGCGTCGCCGAACTGGCTCATCGGGCCACCCTCGTCCACGGGGTCGCCAGGCGCTGCACGGCGAGCACGAGGGCGTCGAGCATCGCGGCGAGCAGGACGCACAGCCCACCGGCGACCACGACGTTCGACTTGAAGGTCTTGTCGCTGTTGAGCGCCTCGCCCAGGCCCCCGGCGCCGGCGAAGACCGCCAGCGCGGCCAGGCCGACCGTCGCCGCGACCGCGCTGCGCCCGCCCGCGAGGATCGTCGGCAGCGCCAGCGGCAGCTCGACCTTCCACAGCAGCTCACGCTCGCTGAGGCCCATCCCACGGCCGGCGTCGCTCGCCTCGTCGGGCACCGCGTTCAGGCCGTCGACGACGTTGCGGAACAGGATGAGCAGCGTGTAGCCCGTCAGCGCGATGAGGGCGGTCGTGTTGCCGCGCCCGGTGATCGGCAGCAGCAGGAAGAACAGCGCGACGCTCGGGATCGTGTAGAGGATCCCGGTGACGTTGGTGATCGGGCCGACGAGCCAGCGGCGCCGGTGGGCCAGCAGGGCGAGCGCGAACGCGATCGCGAAGCCGAGCCCCACCGCGGTCACGGTCAGGACCACGTGCTGCCAGAACGGGTCGAGGTAGCGGTCGAAGTTGTCGGCGATCCACTCGGGGCAGAAGCCGTTGCGCGACACGCAGTCGTCGGTGCGGTCGCGGATCTCGACGTCCTGCAGCGCGAGCGCGATCATGCGACCGCCTCGCGCCGCAGCGCCGCGTGGATCGTCTCGATCGTCAGCGTCCCGATGATCTCGCCGTCGTCGACGACGCTCAGGCGGTCCTCGCCGGACTCGAGCAGCGCCGAGAGCGCGGTGCGCGCGGGGGTCCGGGCGGCCACGGTCGTCGGGTGGCCGGCCGCCGGCTCGAGCTCGAGGTCGCCGACGCGGACGAGCGCGAGCCGCTTGAGCGCCCGGTCGCCGCCGACGAACTGCTCGACGTACTCGTCAGCCGGGTGCATCAAGAGCTCTTCGGGCGTCGCGAACTGGGCGAGGATCCCGCCCTGCTTGAACACGGCGATCCGGTCGCCCATCTTGATCGCCTCGTCGATGTCGTGCGTGACGAACACGATCGTCTTGCGCAGCGTCGCCTGGAGGCGCAGGAACTCGTCCTGCAGGCGGTCGCGCGCGATCGGGTCGATCGCGCCGAACGGCTCGTCCATGAGCATGAGCGGCGGGTCTGCCGCGAGCGCCCGGGCGACGCCGATGCGCTGGCGCTGCCCGCCCGACAGCTGCGACGGGTAGCGGTCGCGCATCTCGGCCGGGTCGAGGCCGACGAGCTCGAGCAGCTCGTCCACGCGGGCCTTCGTCCGGGCGTGGTCCCAGCCGAGCAGCGACGGGACGGTCGCGATGTTCTGCCCGACCTTGCGGTGCGGGAACAGCCCGACCTGCTGGATCACGTAGCCGATGCCGCGCCGCAGCTCGGCCGGGTGGTCGTCCTTGACGCTGCGCCCGTCGATGAGCACGTCGCCCTCGGTGATCTCGGTCATCCGGTTGACCATCCGCATGGCGGTGGTCTTGCCGCAGCCGGATGGCCCCACGAACACGCAGATCTCCCCGGCCGGGACGGTCAGCGACAGCGCGTCGACGGCCGGCGGGCCGTGCTCGTCGTAGCGCTTGGTCGCACGACGAAACTCGAGGGGGGCGGCGGCCATGTGCTCGTTTTCAACCCTACTCATCCCGAGCAGGTTCAGGGGAGTTCGACGCGCCCGAGCCACCACGCGCGCAGGTCGTCGATGAGCGCGACGAAGTCGTCCAGATGCAGGGGTTTCGAGACGAACGAGCTCGCCGCGAGGTCGTAGGCGCGCTGGACGTCTTCCGGCGCCCGCGAGGTCGTCAGCACGACGACCGGGACGCGTCTGATCCGGACGCTCTCGTGGGCTCGGACCGCCCGCAGCACGTCGAAGCCCGACATCCGCGGCAGGCCGAGGTCGAGGATGATCAGCGCGGGCGGGTGATCGGGACGCTCCTCGAGCGCCTCGAGCGCGTGCTCGCCGTCGCGGACGACGCGCAGCTTGACCGGGCTGCCCTCTCGCTCGAAGGCGAGGCGGGTGAACTCGACGTGGACGTCGGAGTCCTCGACCAGGAGCACGTCAGCGGGCACGCGGCGCCTCCTTGGCCGGGAGCGTGAGAACGAACCGCGCGCCGTGCCCGGGCTCGGACTCGACCGCGATGTCGCCGCCCGAGCGCTCGGCGATCCGCTTGACGAGCGCCAGGCCGACGCCCGTCCCCTCGATCTCGTCGTCGGCGTGCAGTCGGCGGAACATCTCGAAGATCATCGCCTGATCGCGCGGGGCGATGCCGATCCCGTTGTCCTGGACGGCGACCTCCCAGCCGCCGTTGACGCGCTCGGCGTCGGCTCGGACCGTGGGCGCGGCGTCGCCCCGGTAGCGCACGGCGTTCGAGATGAGGTTCGCGAAGAGCTGCGTCATCTGCCCCTGATCGCTCTCTACGACCGGAAGCGGCCCGCGGGTCACTTCGGCGCCCGATTCCTCGATCATCGCCTGCAGCTGGCCGACGGCGGCGTCCCACGCCTCGTCGAGCGCGACGGGCTCCAGCGGCCGGTCCTCGCGTGAGACGCGCGAGTACGTCAGCAGGTCGGTGATGAGCGCCGACATCTGGCGCGTCCCGCGCAGCGCCATGTCGACGTACTGGCGGCCACGGTCGTCGAGCTGCTCGCCCTGCTGGCGCATGAGCAGCTCGAGGAAGCCGCTGACCGTTCGCAGCGGCTGCTGCAGATCGTGCGAGGCGAGGAACGCGAAGCGCTCGAGCTCCTCGTTGGAGCGCGCGAGCTCGTTGCGGCTGGCCTCGAGGTCCGCGAGCGCTTGGCGCCGCCCGCTGGTGGCCGACGCGACGACGGCGCCGGCGAGGAGGCTGACGAGCGCGCCGAGCACGGCGATGAGGATCGGCACGACGCGCTCGATGTCGCCGACGAGATGGTCGTCGGAGGAGTAGGTGAGGATCCAGCGGCGCCCGGCGGTCTGCAGCTCGATGTCGCGGCTGCGCCGGTCGTCGTTCGCGTTCTCCGGCCGCGTCGAGCGGATGAGCCGGCGCAGCGTCCGCCCGTCGGCGTAGCCGAGGTCGTACAGGCGCACGTCGTCGTCGCTCTCGGCGGCGACGTCGCGCATGACGTCGGCGACCCGGATGCCCGTGCCGATCGACCCGATGAAGCGCCGCCTGCGCTGATCGCGGTCCGGCGTCTGGTCGGGCCCGGCGTAGATGGGCAGGTAGATGACGATCGACAGCTCGTCGGGCAGCTGAACGAGCCTCACCGGGGCGGGGGACGTGGCGAGGGTGCTGTCGCGCGCGCGGTCGAGCGCGCCGCGGCGGACCGCGTCGGTCAGGAGGTCCGCGCCGATCGCGTTGCGGTTGCGGGTGATCGGATAGGCGTACGTGATGACCCCGTAGCGGTCGCGCGAGCCCGGCGGCTGGAACCCGTCGAGGTCCGGGTACGGCAGGCCGCTCGCCGCGGTCTCCCGCCGCAGCCGGCGCAGGACGGCGGACCGCTCACGGCGCGACACCTCCTGGATGAACGTCACCGCCTGCATCTCCGGGATGCGTCGGCTGATGTCCTGGCTGCGCAGGAACGAGTCGTACTCGCGCGGCAGCGGGATCCCGTCCGCCGACGCGAGGAACAGCCCGCGCGTGCTCACGAGCTTCTCGATGTACCGGTCCGTCCGCCGGTCCACCGTCGCGGCGGCCTGCCGCGCACGCTCGTTGAGGAGCTGGTCCTCGCGGCGGTCGATCGAGCGGCTCGTCGCCAGCGCGGCCGCGCTCGTCAGGACGAGCAGGCACAACGTGACCGCGACGGCCGGCAGGGTGGGACGTGGGAAGCGGCGCATGGCGAAGCTCAGGCAACGGTATTCCCGCGGAAGGCCGTCTTCCCGCCGTCGCGCGCGTTCAGTCGACGCCCGCCGCCCGGCGGGCGCCGCGGTGCGCGGCGTCCTCGAGCGTGTCGTCGAGCGGGTCGAGCGAGGACAGGCCGGTCGCGTCGGCGATCAGCCGGTCGGCGAACCAGGCGTTCTTCGGCAGCAGGGGGCCGTGGATGTACGTGCCGATGACCGAGCCTCGGCGGACGCCCTCGTGGCCGCTTCGGCCGTCGTTGCCGTGGCCCTTCAGCACACGGCCGAGCGGCTGCTCGTTGCCGAGGTGCGTCCGGCCTCCGTGATTCTCGAAGCCGGCGATCACGCGGCCGTCGACCTCGATCGCGATGTTCCCGATGAGGCGGTCGCCTCCGCCGTCGCCGCGGATCGTCTCGAGGTCCACGAGGCCGAGGCCGGGGATGTGCTCGTCGCCGAGCTGGTACGAGTGGCCGAGGAGCTGGAAGCCGCCGCAGACGCCGAGGACGAGCTTGCCCTGCGCCGCCGCCTCGTGCAGCGCGTCGCGCTTGGTCTCGACGAGGTCGTACGCGCACAGGCGCTGGTCGCGGTCCTGGCCGCCGCCGAGGTAGAACAGGTCGAACGCGGTCGGATCGACGACGTCGCCGAGCGACGCGGCGGTGACGCTGAAGTCGATCCCCCGCCACGTGCAGCGCCGCTCGAGCATGAGCAAGTTGCCGCGGTCGGCGTAGATGTTCATGAGATCCGGATAGAGCGCGCAGACGCGCAGCGAGGCC
>CADCVT010000300.1 GCA_902806215.1 uncultured Solirubrobacteraceae bacterium
ACGCTTGCCGCGGTCTTCCTCGCCAGCGCTGCGCTCGCCATCGCGATCTTCGCGGTCAGCGGGACGCTCGCGCTCGCCCCCGACGTGGGAGTGCTCGCCGTGGCGGTCGTCGCCGGCTGGGCGCTCGGCCGCGCCGGCTTCGCGCGGCTGGGGGAGCGGCACGAGGCGGCGTCGCTCGCCGTCCTGGCGCTCGGCGCCGCGCTCGCGCTCGTCCTCGCGGTCGACGCCCTGCGCTGACGGCGGCGATCAGTCCGGCAGGCGCTCGCCGTCGGTGGCGCGCAGGCCGTCCTCGACGAGCGTCAGGTACCGGCGCCAGGCGTTCTCGCCCCACTCGCTGACGAGCACCGCGGCCAGGCCGCACATCACGAGGCCGACGTCCTCGCCGCGCGCGTCGGGACGGACCCGGCCGGCGGCCTGCGCGCGCCCGACGAGCTCGCTCGAGACCTGCACGAGCTCGGTCTCGGTCGACGCGATCTCGCGGAACGTGCTCGACGGCTGGGTCGAGAGGACCTGCGACAGCGCGCGGTCGTTGACGTGGGTCTCGCCGCACTCCCACAGCCAGGCGTGGAACGCCTCGTACGGATCGGCGGCCGTCTCGAGGTGCTTGCGTCCGATGGCGGCGAGGCCGGTCATCTTGTGCACGATCACCGCGCGGACGAGCGCGTCCTTGGTCGGGAAGTGGCGGTAGACCGTGCCGACGCCGACGCCGGCCTGGGCGGCCACGTCGTCCATCTGCGTCTCGAGGCCGTTCTGCGCGAAGGCCGCACGCGCCGCGACCACGATCTTGTCGCGATTGCGCTGCGCGTCGGCTCGTAGTGGCCTTTGGCTGGTGCTAGTGTGCATCCGGAAGCGGACCTCAGGTTCAGCTTAGCTGGTGTGGAACGAGATCACGGGGGACAGCATGACGGACGCGAAGACACACGAAGACCGGAAGTGGTGGGCCCTCGTCCTCCTCGCGGCGGCGCAGTTCGTCGTCGTGCTCGACGCCTCGATCGTCAACGTCGCGCTGCCGTCGATCGGCACCGACCTCGAGTTCTCGCAGGACAACCTCTCGTGGGTCGTCAACGCGTACGTCCTCGTCTTCGGCGGCTTCCTCCTGCTCGGCGGGCGCATGGCCGACCTGCTCGGCCGTCGCCGCATGTTCATCGCCGGCCTCGTGCTGTTCGCGGCGGCGTCGCTCGCGGGCGGTCTCGCGCAGACCGACATCCAGCTCATCATCGCCCGCGCCGTGCAGGGCCTCGGCGCGGCGCTGCTCTCCCCGGCCGCGCTGTCGATCGTGACCACCACCTTCGCCGAGGGCGCCGAGCGCAACAAGGCGCTGGGCGTCTGGGGCGCGGTCGCCGGATCCGGCGGCGCCGCGGGCGTGCTGCTCGGCGGCATGCTCACCGAGTGGCTGAGCTGGGAGTGGGTGCTCTTCGTCAACGTCCCGATCGCCGCGGCCGCGATCATCGCCACGCCGATCCTCCTCGTCGAGTCGCGTGACGAGCGCGAGAACCGCACGTTCGACATCGCCGGCGCCGTGACCGTGACCGCCGGCCTCGCGCTGCTCGTCTACGCGCTCGTCGACGCCGAGCAGGCCGGCTGGGGCTCGACCCAGACCATCGTGCTGCTGGCCATCTCCATCGCCCTGCTCGCCGTGTTCGCGTTCGTCGAGACCCGCCAGCGCGCGCCGCTCGTCCCGTTCTCGATCTTCCGCCTGCGGACGTTGACGGCCTCGAACGTCGTCGGGCTGCTCGTGGGCATGTCGCTCTTCTCGATGTTCTTCTTCGTGTCGCTGTACATGCAGCAGGTGCTCCAGTTCGACGCGCTGAAGACGGGCTTCGCCTACCTGCCGCTGGCGCTCACGATCATGGTCTCCGCGGGCATCGCGTCGCAGCTCGTGACCAAGTTCGGCTTCAAGCCGATCCTCGTCACGGGGCTGCTGTTCGTCTTCGCGGGGCTCATGTGGTTCACGCAGATCAGCGTCGGCGGGAGCTTCGTCGGCGACGTCCTCTTCCCGTCGCTGCTCGCGGCGATCGGGCTCGGCTTCTCGTTCGTGTCGGTCACGCTCGGCGCGGTCGCGGGCACGAAGCCCGACGAGGCGGGTCTCGCCTCCGGCCTGATCAACACGTCGCAGCAGGTCGGCGGCGCGCTGGGGCTCGCGGTGCTCGCGACGATCGCGTTCGCAGACGTGGGGGAGGGGCGGCCCGATCCGGCCGTGCTCACCGACGGGTTCCAGAACGCGTTCCTCGTCGGCGCGGGCTTCGCGTTGCTCGGGGCGATCATCGCCGCGGTGGCGATCCGCGCGGCGGACTCGCAGGCGATGCGCGGCGCCGAGGTCGTGCCGGTCGCCGCCTAGCGGCTAGAGCAGGGTCGCGTGGACTGCCAGCGCGGGCAGTCCCACCGACAGCGCGATGAACGAGACGCCGGTCAGCGCCCGGTAGGCCAGGCCCTCCTTGGCGTCCGCGCGGAACGCGAGCGGCAGGAACAGCAGCGGGTTCACGACCGTCCCGAACGCGATCAGCGCGGTGATCCAGTCGGGGCGGTCCGGCACCGTCAGGTGGACCGCGAGCAGCAGCAGGCCCATGAGGATCCAGTCGAGGTGCATCTGACGCAGCCGCGGCGGATGCCGCACGCCGGCCTTCTTGAGCAGATCCGGCCGGTCGACCATCGCCGCGACGAGCCAGCCGGAGACGGCGCCGAGGGCGAGGGACCAGAGGCCGATCGTGGCGAGCAGGGGCACGGCCCAGACCATACGGTCCGGGCCCCCTCAGGCGCCGGATCGATCAACCGTCCAGGGCAGTTGCAACGTGCCATGGACAGACGTCTGAGCGAACCGGAGCAGTCAACCGCCGATGACGGGAGTCAATGCTCTCGCGCCGCTTTCTGTTCGTCTTCTGCCTCCTCAGCACGCTGGTCTCCCCGGCGGCGGCGGCGGCCGACTACCGCGCCGCGGTGCTGGCGGACGACCCGACGGTCTACCTGCGGCTCGGCGAGCGCACCGGCACCACGGCGTTCAACAGCGGCAGCCACGGCGGTCACGCGGAGATCCACGGAACGCCCGATCACGGCGTCTACGGCGCGCTCGAGAGCGACCCGACCAGCGACCGCGCGATCCGGCTCAACGACGCCACCGGCGACCACCTCCTCGTCCGTCCCGAGCCGGGGTCGAGCGTCCGGGGCGAGTACACCGCCGAGGCCTGGGTCAACCTCGACGCCCATCGCGATCGCGACTTCCTGTTCGCGGGAGGCGTCGCCGACCTTTACTTCGAGCAGTTCAGCTCCACGGTCTTCACCGGCGCGGTCATCTACGCGCACCCGACGCCACGCCGCTGGTACCACGTGGCCGTCACCGCCAAGGCGGGCGAGGTCGAGCTGTTCATCGACGGCGTGTCGCAGGGGACACAACCCGCCTTCTCCGAGCCGGTGCTCTACGACGACGCCCACCCGCTGTCGGTCGGCGTGGCGCTGCTCGGCGCGGTCGACGAAGTCGCCACGTACGATTACGTGCTGCCGGCCTCGCGCATCGCCGAGCACCACCGCATCGGGATCGAGGGCATCGCTCCCGCCAGGCCGACCTCGGTCACCGCGCCCTCGGGCAGCGGGGCGCCGTCCGTCGGGTCGACGCTCACCTGCGACGAGAGCGAGTGGAGCAACGGCCCCCGCGAGTTCACGTTCCGCTGGCTGCGCGACGGCCAGCCGATCGACCGCGCGACCGACGCCCGGTACAGCGTCAGCTCCGACGATCGTGGCCGCGAGGTGCGCTGCGCGGTCGTCGCGCGCAACGCCGCGGGCGCGTCCGCCGAGGCGGTCAGCGACCCGATCGCCGTCCCCGACGGCACGCGCGCGACCACGTACCGCGACCTGGTCCTCGAGGACGCTCCGCGCTTCTACCTGCCGCTCGACGAGCGCGAGCCCGGCGCGACGTTCCCCAACCACGGCCGCGACGGCGGCGACGCGCAGATCCTCGGCAACCCGCTCACCGGCGTCTACGGCGCGGTCGAATCGGACGTCGACAGCGACCGCGCGATCCGCCTCGACGGCAACGACAGCCTGGTGCTGCGGGCGGAGCCGGGCCGAGCCGTCCACGACACCTTCACCGTCGAGGCCTGGGTCAAGCAGGACCGCCTCGACGGCCAGCAGTTCGTGTTCAACCACGGCGGCGAGACGCGTCTGGAGGCCGACAGCGTCTCGACGCCCGCCGGCCGGTTCTACGGCGAGATCGCGCTGCGCGAGTGGCACCACGTCGTCATGACCGTGCGCGGCCGCGAGCGCTACCGGGCCGGCGAGGCCGAGGTGTGGGTCGACGGCGTCTCGCGCGGCACGCGGCCGCTGACGCTGACCGGCTTCTACGAGTGGGTCTACGGCGGCGAGCGCGACCAGACGGTCGGCTGGCAGCTCAGCGGTTGGATCGACGAGCTCGCGGTCTACGACTACCGCCTGAGCGGCGACCGGATCGCCGAGCACCACCGCCGCGGTCGCACCGGCTGGACGCCCCCGGTGCCCTCGCACCGCACCGCGCCCTCCGTGCACGGCACCGCGACGGTCGGCAGCACGGCACGCTGCGACGAGGGCGAGTGGAACGGCGGCCCGCGCGACTTCGCCTTCCGGTGGCTGCGCGACGGCCGGCCGATCCCCGGCGTCGACGAGCAGCGCTATCCCTTGAGCGCCCACGACCTCAACCACGCGATCGGCTGCGAGGTCACCGCGACGAACCTCGCCGGCACGTCCGGCGCCGTCGCCAGCACGAACGCGATCGCGATGCCGCCCGCGCCGGAGCGGACGACGTACCGCGACCTCGTCATGGACGACAACCCCACCGTGTACCTGCGCCTCGGCGAGGAGGCCGGCGCCGCGACCGTGAGGAACCTGGGCAGCCACGGCGGCGACGCGCTCGTCACGGGCAGCCCGCAGTTCGGCGAGCCGGGCGCGCTCGAGAGCGACACCACGAACGACACCGCGATGTGGTTCGACGGCGACGACGACCTGAGGCTGCGGCCCGAGCCGGGCCGGCAGGTCCGCGACACCTTCACCGTCGAGGGCTGGGTCCGGCAGGACCGCCTCTCGCCGCGCTGGGCCTTCGTCTTCAACCTCGGCGCCGAGCTGCGCCTGGACGAGTTCGGGCTGCACGCGCCGTCCGGGACCCACGGCGGCCCGATCAGCCTGACCGAGTGGCACCACGTCGCGATGGTCGTGCGCGGGCGTGAGCGCGACCGGGCGGGGGAGGCCGAGGTCTTCGTCGACGGCGTCTCGCGCGGCACGCAGCCGCTCACCCTCACCGGCCTGTTCGAGGTCGCCTACGGCGACTACGACCAGGTCATGGGCTGGCTGTTCATCGGCGCGCTCGACGAGCTCGCGATCTACGACTACCGCCTCACGCCGCGACGCATCGCCGAGCACGCCAGCCGCGGCGTCACCGGCTTCGGCGCCCCGCCGCCGGCCAACCGGACGCTGCCGCGGGCGGCGGTCGAGGCTCCGCGCGTCGGTCGCGCCGCCACCTGCCAGGACGACACGTGGACGAGCGGCCCGCGCACGTTCACCTACCGCTGGCTGCGCAACGGCACGCCGATCGCGCGCGCCACGCGGCGCGAGTACTCGCTGTCGGCCGACGACCTCGGCCACCGCATCACCTGCACGGTCACCGCGCACAACGTCGCCGGCCCGTCAGTGCCGGCGCCGAGCGCGAACGCGATCGCGATGCCGCCGGCGCCCGAGATCGACAGCTACCACGGCGTCGTCGCCGCCGACGCGCCGGTCGTCCATCTTCCCTTCACGAGCCTCGCCGGCGGCGTCACGCCGAACGTCGGGAGCCACGGCGGCCACGCCGCCCTCGTGGGGGACGTCGCGGGTGCCGGGGGCGCGATCGCCGAGAGCGACGACCCGGGCGTCCGCCTCGACGGCAACGACTGGCTTGTGCTGCACCCGCAGGCCGGCTCGCGCGTCGACGGCGC
>CADCVT010000301.1 GCA_902806215.1 uncultured Solirubrobacteraceae bacterium
GACCGTGGCGATGCCGATGCTCGTGGACACGGCGACCGTGCGGCCGTCGTGGCTGACCGGCTCGCAGACGGCCGCCAGCATCCGGCGGGCGACGACGCCGGCCTCGGCAGGGTCCTCGAGGTCGGCGCAGACGACGACGAACTCGTCGCCGCCGAGGCGGGCGACCAGGTCGCGGGCGCGGGCGGCGGCCTGCAGCCGGGCGGCCGTCTCGACGAGCAGGACGTCGCCCCACGCGTGGCCGAGGCTGTCGTTGACGGCCTTGAAGCGGTCGAGGTCGAGGAACAGCACGGCCACCGCGCGCCCGGGCTCGGCGCGGCCAAGCAGGCACCGAACGACGTCGCGACCTCTCGCGGCGGGCCGCTCCGCGAACGCGCGGCGGCCCGTCTGCGCCTCGAGGTGGCGCTGCGGCGCGCGATCGACCGCGACGAGATCGGGGTCCACTACCAGCCGATCTTCGCGCTCGCCGGCGAGCGGCTCAGCGGGTTCGAGGCGCTGGCCCGCTGGACCGACGACGAGCTCGGCACCGTCTCACCGGGCGACTTCATCCCCGTGGCGGAGGAGAGCGGGCTCATCGCGCTCGTCGGACGGAACGTTCTCGCACGCGCCTGCGCCGATGCTGCACGATGGGCGCCTGCCGATGGATCGCCGGCGCCGGGGATCTCGGTCAACGTCTCGCCGGAGCAGCTCGCCCCCGCACTGCCGCGCGAGGTCGAGGCGGTCCTCGAGCGGACCGGGCTCGCGCCGCAGCGGCTGACCCTCGAGCTGACGGAGTCGGCGTTCGTCTCGGTCACCGGCGAGACCGCCGCGGTCCTGGCCGACCTCTGTCGGCTCGGCGTCCGCCTCGCGCTGGACGACTTCGGGACCGGGTACTCGTCGCTGCATCAGCTCGCGGGCCTTCCGCTCGACGTCCTGAAGATCGACCAGTCGTTCGTGGCCAAGCTCGACGATCCGCGCACCCGCACGATCGTCACCGCGACGCTCGCCATGGCTGAGGGACTCGGCCTCGCCGTGACCGCCGAGGGCATCGAGACCGAGGTCCAGCGCTCGGCCCTGCACGCGATGGGGTGCTCCCACGGGCAGGGATTCGGCCTCGGCCGTCCGGCGCCCGTGGAGTCGGCGATGGCGCTGGTCGCACAGGGCGCGCGCGCAGCCGCCTGAGAGGCCGCTGCCGGCGGGTCAGGACGGCGCCGCCGGCCGGCGGTTCTTGTCGACGACCGCTACGATGATGATCACGAAGGCGAGCAGGCGGATGGCGTAGGCCAGCGAGTCGTCGCCTTCCCGCTCGTCGAGGACGACGATGACGAAGCGGTTCACGCCGAAGGTCAGGAAGGCGAGCGCGAACAGCGCGAAGAACCGGTCGCCGGTGTCGCGCCAGAAGTGCGCGAAGAAGAGCGCGACCACGACGCAGCCCATCGCGGTGGCGCCGAGCACGAACGCGGTCATCGCCGGACCTCCCAGACCAGTCCGTACACGAGCGCGCTCACGCCGAGGAAGGCCGGCAGCGCCCGCACGAGCGCGAGGTCCGTGTCCGGGAGCATGACCTTGTCGACGAAGAGCACGATGTTGTTGACCGCCAGGCCGGTGAAGCACAGCAGGCACCAGAGCAGCAGCCGCACCCGTGACTCGGAGTACGCGCGCAGCAGGAGCGCGACGCAGACCAGGGACGTGAGCGCGCACAGCGCGAAGATCGCGACGTTCATCAATCAGCCCCTCCTCAGGCGGAAGGCGTCCGCGAGCGACGTCACGGTGTCGTGAGGCTCGGCGAAGATCGCGTCGACGACCGCGCTCCTCCGGCGCCCGTGGACGTCCGCGACCTCGTCGACGGTCGACGCGAGCTCGCCAGGCCCGTAGCGGTACCGCGGCGGTTGGTCCTCGGCGCGCTCGACCAGGCCGCGCTCGTGCAGATGCGCGAAGTCGCGTGCGGCGACCACGGGACGCGTCGTCAGCGGAACGGCCACCTCCTCCGGGGTCCACCAGCGGTCCGGGGCGGAGCGGACGTGCAGCAGCAGCTCGAGCTGCGCGACGTTCGTCATGTTCACCGCGAGGAACTGCCGGACGCGATCGGGGATGCTCGGCGCCACGCGCGGCTCACCCCAGGCGTCGCAGCTCGTCAGGCGTGAGCTCGAGGTCCGCGGCACCCCCCGAGTCGCGAATCGTCGCCGGCCGGCTCGCGCCGGGGATCGGGATCACCGAGGACCCCTTCGCCAGCAGCCACGCCAGGCCGATCTGCTGCGGGGAGACGCCGCGCTCCTTGGCCACGCGCGCGAACGCCGCGTGATCACGACCGAGGTCAGCGGCGGAGCTCATCCCGCCGAGCGGGCTCCACGCGAGGAACGCGAGCCCGAGCTCGTCGCACAGCCGCACCTCGCCCTCGCTCGAGCGAAAGGCCGGCGAGAGCTCGTTCTGCACGCTGACGAACGCGTCGCCGATGACCTCGCGCGCCAAGCGGATCTGGTCGGCGTCGGCGTTCGAGATCCCGACAGCGCGGGCGATCCCGCGCTCGGCGATCTCCGCCAGCCCGCCGAGGGCCTCGGCGTAGGGCAACTTCGGAGGGGGGCGATGGAGCTGCACGAGGTCGACGGCGTCGCCGCCGAGCCGGCGCAGGCTGTCCTGCGCCGCGCCGATGAGGTACTCGGGCCGGCCGTCGCGATCCCAGCCGTCGTCCTCGGTCCGCGTGTGCCCGACCTTCGTCGCGACGAGCACGTCCTCGCGGGCGGTGCCGAGCCGGCCCAGCAGCCGCGCGACGATCTACTCGCCGTGCCCGAAGTCCGCCAGCCCGAGCGCGTAGGCGTCGGCGGTGTCGATCAGCGTGACGCCGGCCTCGAGGGCGGCGGCGACCGTCGCGAGCGCGCGCTCCTCGCCGGGTCGACCCTCGACCGAGAGCGGCATCGCCCCCAGCCCGATCGCTCCGACCTCACGGTCGCCGACCCGCCGCTGCCTCACGGCTTGAGGACGACCTTGAACGTGCCGTCCTGCTTCTTCTGGAACGTCTCGTACGCCTCGGCCGCGTCGGCGAGCGGGACGTGGTGCGTGGCGAACGTGTCGACGCCGAGCGGGTCGTCGTCGCCGGTCAGCAGCGGCAGGAGCGTGTCGGTCCAGCGCCGGACGTTCGCCTGGCCCATCCGCAGGTTGACCTGCTTGTCGAACAGCTGGAGCAGCGGCATCGGGCTCGCCGCGCCACCGTAGACGCCGGAGATGGAGATCGTGCCGCCGCGCTGGACGAGCTCGATCGCCATGTGCAGCGCGCTGAGGCGGTCGATGCCGGCGGTCTCGAGGACCTTCTGGCCGACGGCGTCGGGCAGCATGCCGGCCATCAGCTGTGCGAACTTGCCCACGGGCGCGCCGTGCGCCTCCATGCCGACCGCATCGATGACCGAGATCGGTCCGCGGCCGTCGGTGAGCTCGCGGACGGCCTCGGGCAGGTCCTCGATCTCCTCGAGGTCCAACGTCGTGACGCCGTGCGAGGCGGCGCGGTCGAGGCGGTCCTTGACGAGGTCGATCCCGATGACCTTCCCGGCGCCGCGATGCTGCGCGACGCGCGCGGACATCTCGCCGATCGGCCCGAGGCCGAGGATCGCGACGGTCCCGCCGTCGGGGACGTTCGCGTACTCGACCGCCTGCCAGGCGGTGGGCAGGACGTCGGAGAGGAAGACGAAGCGGTCGTCCGAGGGGCCGTGCGGGACCTTGATCGGCCCGAACTGCGCCTGCGGCACGCGCAGGAACTCGGACTGGCCGCCGGGCACCTGGCCGTAGAGCTTCGTGTAGCCGAGGAAGGCCGCGCCGGTGCCGTACTCGCGCACCTGCGTGGTCTCGCAC
>CADCVT010000302.1 GCA_902806215.1 uncultured Solirubrobacteraceae bacterium
CCCGGCGACGAGGTGCGCATCGGCGACAAGCTCTTCGCGACCACGATCGAGCCCTACAAGGTCATGGAGGAGTGGATCGGGAAGATCCTCGGCTCGCAGAAGCTCACCGGGCTGCTGACGCGTTCGAACGTCTTCCGCGCGTTCGCCGAGGCCGCGCCGGGCGGCATGGAGCTCGGGCAGACGGTCAAGACGTGGGAGCTCGCGCAGGAGAAGCGCTGGGACCGGCGCAAGCGCGGCTACGACACCGTCATCGTCGACGGCCCGGCGATGGGCCATGCGCTCGGGATGCTGCGCACGCCCAAGACGTTCGCCGACATCGCGCGCGTCGGGCCGATCGCGTCGCAGTCCGAGCGCGTCCGCGAGTGGCTCGGCGATCCCAAGCGCACCGCGTACGTCGCCGTTGCGCTGCCGGCCGAGCTCCCCGTGTCGGAGACGATCGACCTCGGCGCCCGGCTGCGCAAGGCGATCGGCCGCCACCTGGAGACGGTCGTCGCCAACGGCGTCGTGCCGGATCGCTTCACCGAGGAGGAGGTCACGCGCATCGAGGAGATCGCCGCCGGCTCGGACGCGGCGCGCGCGGTGCACGGCGCCGACGCGCGAGCGGCCAACCAGCACGAGCACCTCGCGCGCCTCTCCGAGGAGGTCAAGACGCCGGTCATCGAGCTGCCGTTCCTCTTCGCGTCGCAGTTCGAGCGCCGGCACATCGAGGAGCTCGCCGACCACCTCGGGCTGTGAACGTCCGCGAGCTCAACCGCGCGACGCTCGCGCGGCAGATGCTGCTGGCGCGCGAGAAAATCGGCGTGGTCGAGGCGGTCGAGCGGCTCGGCGGCCTTCAGGCGCAGGAGCCGAAGCCCCCGTTCCTCGCGCTGTGGTCGCGGCTCTCCGGCTTCGCCCCTGACGACCTCCGGGCGGCGCTCGCGAGCGGCGAGCTCGTGCGGGCGATGATGATGCGGGCGACGCTGCACACGGTCTCGGCCTCGGACTTCGCGCGGCTTCGCCCCGCCCTCCAGCCCGTCATGGACGCTGCGATGAACGGCGCGCTCCGCGGCCGTGACGACGGCTACGAGGTGGATGCGGTCGTCAGAGCGGCAACGGCGTCGGTGAGGAAGAAGGCTCGGACGTTCGGTGAGCTTCGGGCCATCCTCGCCGAGCAGTTCCCGTCGGCGAACGACCGCGCTCTGGGGTACACGGTCCGGACGCAGCTCCCGCTCGTCATGGTGCCCGAGCTCGACCAGCGCTGGAGCTTCCCCCGTGACGCCCGGTTCGGCCCGGCGCCGGAGATCCGCAAGCCCGACGTCGAGCACCTCGTCCGCCGCCACCTCGGCGCCTTCGGTCCCGCGACCGTCGCGGACGTCCAGGCGTGGTGCGGCCTGAAGGGCCTCAAGGAGGTCGTCGGCGGCATGGACGACCTCGAGCGGATCGACGGCAAGCTCCTCGACCTCCCGGGCGCTCCGCGCCCGGACGCCGGCGTCGAGGCGCCCGCGCGGTTCCTGCCCGAGTTCGACTCGCTCCTGCTCGCGCACAAGGACCGCACGCGCATCGTGGCCGACGAGCACCGCGCCGGCCTGGTCACGAAGAACCTGCGCGTGCGCGCCGTCTTCCTCCACGACGGCTTCGCCGCCGGCACCTGGGAGGTAAAGGCCACGAAGAAGCTCGCGACGATGACGCTGCACCCGTTCGCGAAGCTCCCGCGCGAGGCGCGCACGCCCCTCGTCGAGGAGGGCGAGCGCCTGCTGCGCTTCGCCGAGCCCGACGCGGCCGACGTTCGCGTCGAGATCGCCTAGCGCATCGAGCAGGAGCAGCGGTAGTCGAGCTGCTCCTCGAACGCCATGTCGCGGCCCTCGGGCGTGAGGTCGAAGAGGTTCCACATCGGCTCGAGCGTCCCGACGTGGCGCGGCTCCTGCCCGGGCTCCTCCTGCGCGTAGAACAGCTCCGAGCCCCAGAAGTGCCTGACGGTGTCGCCGTCGCGGCCGAAGACGTTTAGCATCGGGCGCTGAGCGCCGTCGGCCGTCTCGGCGTGGTAGTCGCGGTTGAACCTCGTGCCCGCCGACGAGACGAGCCGCAGCCGGCTCCAGCCGCGGGCCTCGGCGAACGCCAGCAGACGGTCGATCGGCGTCTTGGCGACGATGACGAGGTTCGTGCGCTCGGCCACGTGGTCGGCGGCGCCGTCGAGCTGGTCGAGCAGCGCCGTGCACGACGGGCACGCGCCGTCGGGCTCCCCCGGCCGCTCGTCGCCGGGATCGCGCGGGAACATGAACCCGTAGATCACGAGCGAGTCCCGGCCGTCCTGGATACGTGACGCTCATACCTCCAAGACGGGCGCGCGACGCCGGACTCACCGGTCCGATTTCGGGTAGCGTCGAATCCATGCGAGGAACGAGGTGGATCGCCACCGCTCTGGCCGCGGCAGCGCTCGCGGCAGGCGGCTGCGGCGGCGACGACGAGGAGACCGACACGGGCACGGCCGGCGGCGGCGAGACGACGACGACCGAGCAGGCGGCTCCCCCCGCGGAAGCCGCCGCCGACGGCAAGCAGCTCTTCTCGAACACCTGCGGCGGCTGCCACGTGCTCTCCGACGCGGGGACGAGCGGCCAGACCGGTCCGAACCTGGACGAGATGAAGCCCGACGCCGATCGCGTCAAGGAGGCCATCGCCGAGGGGCCGGGCATCATGCCCGAGAACCTCTACGAGGGCGCCGAGGCCGACGCCGTCGCGCAGTACGTCGCCGACAGCGCCGGCAAGTAGCCGACGGAACGGTCCTTAACTGGGGCCAGCCCGGAGGTCCCCCGACCCCGGGCTGGCCGGGATGTCCCTCGCTCGGAGGCTTGGTCTCTCAACAAGCACAGTCCGAGTGAACGCACCCGGCCAATGTTGGTGAGCGAGCGCTGGTCATCCCTGGCGTCCCAATCCCAGGCTCGAGTGCAACGGCACCCCTCCTGGGCGGGCGGCTCTTCCTTGAGCCATGTCCGCCTGACACTCCATACATCGGAACGGGGCCCCCGGATCCTCAGTCGACATGGACGTTCGGCTGAGTGGCGTTCCGCAAACCCCACATCTGCGGGGTGGGCACGGGGTGGCGAGGCGCCGAGACTCGTCTCACGATGCGACGCTTCCTCCTCCCACTCCTCGGCCTCGCGGTCCTCGCGCCGCCTGCACACGCCGCCACCGTCACCCACAAGGACGTCGCCTACTCCGTCGAGTACAGCGGGATCGGCAAGTACGACAGGCTCGATCAGAGCGACATGGGGACGGAGTACTGGACCGAGGACGAGATCAACCTCGACTTCATGTTCTCGGGCTCGATCGACGACGGCGTCGTCTTCCGGGACGGCCACCCCTTCGACACGTCCGGCCGCGAGCTCGGCACGGACACGGTGAGCGGGAAGATCACCTACCGCGGTGCCGGCGTCGGCAGCTTCGACTGCTCCGTAGACGAAAACGTGTTCGCGACCTGCTGGATGCGGCTCATGGACGACCCGGACGGGCTCGTCCCGCTCGACGGCGAGCGGCACATGTGGGTGCGCCCGTTCGAGCGCTTCGACGTGACTTTCGACTGCGGTGGCTCGCACCCGAGCATCGACCTCGCCGAGTTCGGCGACCTGGACGAGAACGGCGAGGTCATCGCCGGCAAGCACACCTTCGACACGCCGTTCTCGCTCCCGCCCGAGGTCTTCGGCATGGGCTACATCGAGCAGATCATCGACACCCGGGTCGTCACCGAGGAGCGCTGCCCCTCGCGGACCTACGACACGGTCACGTGCCGTCTGGAGTGGTCGGGCAAGGTCAAGTTCCGCAAGCTGTGGGAGAAGGAGGTCAAGTCCGAGAACGGCGAGGTGGTCCCGCCGTCGACCGGTCCGGGCGAGGCTCCGAAGGCCCCCGCGCCCACGCCTCCGCCGCCCCCGAAGCCCGCACCGAAGCCGCCCGTCGCCGAAGACGACCTCGAGCTCGCGCCGCTCGTCGAGCAGGGCTCGGCCAAGCTCGACGCGAGCGGCAAGAACGCGACGGTGACCGTCACCTGCGGCGGCGGCTGCGCCGGTACGGCGAGCATCATCGCGGGAGGCGCCGGCGGGGCCCGCGCCGCGGCGTCCAGGCCGCTCGCGAGCGCGAAGTTCCGCGTCCCCGCGGGCAGGAAGGCGACGAAGGTCCGCGTGAAGCTCGGCGCGAAGGCCCGGAAGAAGCTGCGCCGCGCGCGCAGCGCCAAGCTCCGCCTCGCGTTCACCAAGCCGTCGAAGCGCACGCAGACGCTCGCGCTCAGGCTGCCGCGGCGCTGAGCAGCGCGACGAGGTCGGCGACGACGGATGCCTCCTCGCGATCGAGCTGGCGGCTGGTGATGCGGACGACGCGCCAGCCGCTGCGCTGGAGGACCCTGTCGCGCCGGCGGTCCTCCTCGAAGGCGTGCGTGTGCGCGTGGAACGCCCGGCTGTCGAGCTCGGCGATCAGCCGCGCGCGCGGCCAGACCGCGTCGCACTCGAAGCCATCGACGAGCGTGTTCGTGATGGGCCTGTCGATGCCGTGCCTGCCGACGACCTCGAGGAACCGGTCCTCGAGGTAGCTCCGCGTGCAGCTCGTGAAGGCGTTGTCTGCGAGAACCGCTCGGAGCTTCGCGCTCCCACGGCGGCGCGGGTAGCGGTCGAACAGCTCAGCGAGAGAGACTGAGTCTCCGAGGTGGTCTGTCTCCGCTCGTCTGAGGGCTCGCTCGAGGTGGTTGCTCGGGACGACAGCCGCAAGATCGAAGATCGTGCGGCTGACGCCGGCCGTCGGGATCCCGTCGAGCTCGGCGATCTCGTCGCTCGGGATCGACGAGCGGTGCACGATCACCCTCGGCAGCCGGCGGTCTCCCGGGACGGTCACCTCCATCGCGGTGAACGGCCGCATCCCGTGCAGCGCCGCCGCCGCCCGGTGGCTGAGCACTGCTCCGGGGCCGGCCGCCAGCACGGCGGCCATCCACCACCCGCGCTGGGTCGGCTTCGGCGTCACCGAGTACACCCCGCGCAGCACGACATGGAGTCGTCGGCTCTTCACCCGGCGATCAATGACGTCCGTTGAGACAGCCAGGGAGAGAAGCTGTCGCCGAGCGAAGACATCGTGCTGCGCCGCCGCCAGCGCGGCGATCTCCTCGTCGAGGTGACGAGGTGGAAGTCGACCGTGCTCAGCGCGGTCGATGTCCATATCGTCGGGCATGCGCCCGAGATTGCCGGGCGACGTGTGCCGCGAGTGTTGCGGGCTGTGCCTATTCGATCCCGAGACGGTCGAGCATCCGCTCGTCGGTCCGCCAGTTGCGCCGGACGTCGACTCGCAGTTCGAGGTGGACCTGCGTGCCCAGCTCGAGCTCGAGCGCCTTGCGGGCGGCGGTCCCGACCGTCTTGATCATCTTGCCGCCCTTGCCGATGAGGATCCCCTTCTGGGAGTCCGTCTCGGTCCAGACCTTCGCGACGACGACGGCCATGTCCTCGCGCTCGAGGTCGAGGTCCTCCACCATCACCTCGACGGCGTGCGGGACCTCCTGGAAGGTGCGCTTGAGCACCTCCTCTCGGATGAGCTCGGCGGGCAGCGTCTCGAGCGGCTGGTCGCTCGGGGACTCCACCGGGAAGAAGAACGGGCCCTCGGGCAGCAGGCCCTTGAGCGCGGCGAGCAGCGGCCCGACGCCGGCGCCGGTCTTCGCGGCGATCGGGAAGATCTCGTCGCCGACCTCGAGCGTCGAGACCTCCATGAGCGCGGAGGCGATCTGCGTCTTCGAGAGCCGGTCGATCTTGTTGAGCGCGATGACGACCGGGACGTCGGTCTTCGCGAGCAGCGACGCGATCCACCGGTCGCCCGGCCCGACGCCCTCGGTGCCGTTGATGACGAAGAGCACGGCGTCGTCCTCGGCGACCTCGCGCTCGACGCGCGACTGCATCCGCTGCGTCAGCGCGTCGCGCGGGCGCTGCACGCCGGGCAGGTCGACGAGCACGAGCTGGGCCTCGTCCGTCGTCACGCCGCCGCGGATCGCGCGCCGCGTCGTCTGCGGCTTGTCCGAGACGATCGCGACCTTGCGCCCGACGAGCGCGTTGGTGAGCGTCGACTTGCCGACGTTCGGGCGCCCGGCGACCGCGACGAACCCCGACCGGGTCACCACGTCAACAGCTCTCGCTGGAGCGCGAGCATCTCGCCGTCGTCGACCTCGTGGTCCATCCCGACGAGGTGCAGGACGCCGTGGACGACGGCCTCGCGCAGGTCCTCCGTCTGCGCCGCGCAGATGACCACGTCGCCGAGCTCGCGCACCGGGTCGAAGCCCTCGTCGGTCTCGTCGATCGGGAAGGACAAGACGTCCGTGACAGCGTCCTTTCCTCGATGACTGCCGTTGAGCTCGCGAATGCGCTGGTCATCGACGAACTCCACGGCCAGATGACCATCCGAGATCCCGGCCGATGCCGCAGCGAGCGACGCGAGCCGTTCCACCTCCGCCGGCGCGATCGAGGCCGCGCCGATGACCTCAACCTCGAGCACGGCGAAGCTCGGTGGCTCCGCGCTGATCGGCCGACGCGTACGCGTCGACGATCCGCTGCACGAGCCGATGCCGCACGACGTCCTCGCGGCCGAAGTTCACGAAGTCGATGCCCTCGACGTCCTGGAGGATCTCCGAGACGACCAGCAGCCCGGACTTCTGGTCGCGCGGGAGGTCGACCTGCGTCACGTCGCCGGTGATGACCATCTTCGAGCCGAAGCCGAGCCGGGTCAGGAACATCTTCATCTGCTCGGGCGAGGTGTTCTGCGCCTCGTCGAGGATCACGAAGGAGTCGTTGAGCGTCCGGCCGCGCATGAACGCCAGCGGGGCGACCTCGATCGTCCCCTGCTCGAGGTGCTTGGTGACCTTCTCGGCGTCGAGCATGTCCTGCAGCGCGTCGAACAGCGGGCGCAGGTACGGGTCGATCTTCGCCATCAGGTCGCCGGGCAGGAAGCCGAGCCGCTCGCCCGCCTCGACCGCCGGCCGCGTGAGGATGATGCGGTTGACCTCGCGGCGCGACAGCGCGGCGGCGGCCGACGCGACGGCCAGCCACGTCTTGCCGGTGCCGGCCGGGCCGATGCCGAACGTGACGGTGCTGCGGCGGATCGAGTCGACGTAGCGCTTCTGGTTGACGCTCTTGGGCGCGACCTTCGAGGAGCGGTGACGCCAGACGACGTCCTCGAGCACCTCCGACGCGGAGGTCCCGCGGTCGAGCGCGCCGGTGATCGTCTGGATCGTCCCGCCGGAGATCTGGTGGCCGTGGCCGACGAGGTCGGACACCTCGGAGATGACGTCGGCCGCCGCGGCGACCGCCACGTCGGCGCCGTCGAGCGTGACGACGTTGCCGCGCAGGAAGACCTCGCACTCGACGTGATCCTCGATCTCGCGCAGGACCGCATCCTGCGACCCGGCCAGCGCGGCCGCCACCTCGTTGGAGAGCTCGATCTGCCGCTTCACGAGAGGGCCTCTCGCACCAGGCCGGACACGCGCTTGCCGTCGGCACGCCCGCCCGTCTTCGCCATCGCCGCCTTCATGACCGCACCCATCTCCTTCGGTGACGTCGCGCCCGTCTCGGTGACGGCGTCGGCGACGATCGCGCGAAGCTCGTCGTCGGACAGCTCAGCCGGCAGGTAGCCGGCGATCATCTCGGCCTCGGCCTCCTCGCCGGCGGCGAGCTCGTCGCGGCCGGCGCCGCGAAACTGCTCGGCGGCGTCGAGGCGGCGCTTGCGTTCGCGGCGCAGGACGTCGACCTCGTCGGCCGACCCGTCCTTCGCCGCCTTCTGCAGCTCGGAGAGCACCAGGCGCAGGCGTCCGACGCGGTCCTTCTCACCGGCACGCATCGCGTCAGTGAGGTCCTGCTTCACCTTGTCGGCCAGTGCCACTGGGTTCAGTGTAGGGCGCCGTCGCGGTCTGCCTGCGCGGGTGCCCCGTCGTCGCCGGTGCCGCCCGCCGACTGCTCCTCGAGCTCGTCGCTCAGGGACGTGCGCCCGCCGATCTGCCCGAGCTCGGAGAAGTCGCGCCCGAAGAGCAGCTCGATGTTCCAGTCGACGAGCAGCCGCATCCGCCGGCCGTTGCCGCCCGGCATCATCGCGAGGTGGTACGTCCGCGCGATGAGCCACGCGATCGTGCCGCTCCACTTGATGCCCATCGTGTCGGCGACCGCCTTGCGGCGCCCGAGGTCGACCACGACGCCCTTGGTCTTGTAGCGGAACGGCTTGCGGCGCCCGCCGCTGATCGACGCGGCGATGTTCTTGGCGGCGAGCTTGCCCTGCCGGATCGCGTGCTGGGCGGTGGGCGGCGTCGGCGCCTTGAAGTCCTTCGCCGGGTCGGGAACGGCGGCGGCGTCGCCGATCGCCCACACGTGCGGGTGGCCGTCGACCTGCAGGTAGGAGTCGACTTGGATGCGGCCGCCGCGGTCGAGCGGCAGCCCGAGCTCGGCGGCCACCGGGTGCGGCTTGACGCCGGCGGTCCAGCAGCAGGTGCGCGTCGGGATCGTGTCGCCGTCGGACAGGCGCACGGTCGACGCGGTGACCTCGTCGAGCGTCGTGTTGAGGCGGATGTCGATCCCGCGCCCGCGCAGCTCGCGCTGCGTGAACGCGCTGAGGTCGGGCGGCGTCTCCCCCATGATCCGGTCGCGCGCCTCGACGAGGATCCAGCGCATGCCCTGCGTGCGGCAGCGCGGGTAGCGCTCGATCGCGTCGGCGGCGAAGTCCTGCAGCTCGGCGAGGCCCTCGACGCCCGCGTAGCCGCCGCCGACGAACACGTACGACAGGTACTCCGCGCGGCGGGCGGGGTCCTCGAGCGTCTCCGCCATCTCGAGCGTGCGGATGACGTGGTTGCGCAGGCCGATGGCCTCGGCCAGCGTCTTGAAGCCGATGCCGTGCTCGCGCAGGCCCGGGATCGGCAGCGTGCGCGACACCGAGCCGAGCGCGACGAGCAGGTGGTCGTACTGCAGCGTTTCCTGGTGTCCTTCGAGCGTGCGGACGTGGATGCACAGCTCGTCGGGGCTGCCGCGCAGCACGCGCCCGAGGCGCAGATCGGTGTGCCCGAGCTCGCCGCGTAACGGGACGACAACATGTCGCGGCTCCAGCGAGCCGGCTCCCGCACCCGGCAGGAGCGGCGCGTACGTCATGAAGTTCGTGTCGTTGACGAGCGTGATGCGCGCGCTCTGCGCAGGCAGGATGCGCTCCAGCGTGCGCACGGCGTACAGGCCGCCGAAGCCGCCTCCTGCGATGACGATGCGCCAGGCCATGAGCCGACAGTACAGCCGTGTTGACAGTCTCGGGGCTTGGCACGTAGACGCCACGCCTCGTGGGCAACCCAGTTGTGGGGCAGAGAGGGTGGCCACCCTTCAGCAGTACGAGACAAGAACACCAATGAAGGGACCCGGAGAACTATGCCTACGCTTCAGGATGTACAGACCTGGAAGGGCCTCAACCTGCAGGACAACGACGGTGACAAGATCGGCGAGATCGTCGACGTCTACCTCGACCGTCAGTCGGGCGAGCCCGAGTGGCTCGCCGTCAAGACCGGCCTCTTCGGCTCGAACGTCAGCTTCGTGCCGATCCGTGAGGCTCGTGGCGGCGGCGACGGCGTCACCGTCCCGTACGAGAAGTCCCTCGTCAAGGACGCGCCGCACGCCGAGGCCGACGGCGAGCTGAGCCCCGAGGAGGAGCGCCGCCTCTACGAGCACTACTCGCTCGAGTTCGGCGACTTCGACTACGAGAAGGAGTACGAGGCCCCCCGCGACTACGCGAACGAGGAGGGTGGCCCCGGTCACGACACCTCGGGCCCGAACACCGACAACGCGATGACGCGCTCCGAGGAGGAGCTGCGCGTCGGCAAGACGCAGACCGAGGTCGGTCGCGCGCGCCTTCGCAAGTTCATCGTGACCGAGAACGTCGAGACGACGGTCCCGGTCCAGCGTGAGGAGGTTCGCATCGAGCGCGAGCCGATCACCGACGGCAACGTCGACGACGCCCTCGACGGCCCGGCGCTGTCGGAGGAGGAGCACGAGGTCACGCTCCACGCCGAGCAGCCCGTCGTCGAGAAGAACGTCGTCCCCAAGGAGCGCGTGCGCCTCGAGAAGGACACGTTCACCGAGGAGCAGACGGTGACCGACGAGGTCCGCAAGGAGCGCATCGAGGCCGACGGCGACACCGGCCGCCGGTAGCCAGCATCGGCGTCTAGCGCCTGCGTAGCAAGAGCGCCGCCCAGTCCCCGGACTCGAGGCGGCGCTCCTCTGAGAGGCCGTGGACCGCTGAGAAGTGGTCCGCGGCCTCTTGTGCTTCTGCGACCAGGAGCCCGCTCGCGATCACGACGTCGGGCGGCTCGGCGAAGCGCAGCTGCAGCAGCAGCGGTCGCAGCAGGTTCGCGACGACCGTCGGCGCCGCTGGCGCCGGATCGGTCCGGAGGTCCCAGCGCGCGACCTCCATCTCCACCCGGTTGATCTGCGCGTTCTCGAGTGTCGCCTCGACGCAGAGCGGGTCGAAGTCGAGCGCGACGATTGGGCCGAACCCGAGTCTCGCCGCCGCGATGGCGAGGACGCCCGAGCCGCACCCGAGGTCCGCGAGCGGGCCGCCCGGGTCCAGGTCGAGCAGCAGCTCGACGCACAGTCGCGTCGTGTGGTGCCCGCCCGTGCCGAACGCCTGACCGGGGTCGATGACGATGTCGCCGTCGCGGCCGTCCGCCCACGGCGGGCGCACGCGAAGCGGGCCGATCTGGACCGGCTCGTGGAACGCCTTCCACCGCTCGGCCCAGTCGTCGGCGACCTCGCTCGTGGAGATCTCGACGAGGGCGTCGCCGGCGGCGGCCTCGAGGTCTGGCAGCTCGGGCAGCTCGCCCGGCGCGCCGTAGATCGCGTACTCGACGCGGTCGCCGAGGTCGACCTCCTCCACCCCGCTCGGCGCGAGCGCGATGAGCTCGGCCAGCGCGACCTCGGCGTCCTCGCGGCGGACGCGGACGGCGAGCCGGATCACGCGCGCGAGCCGAGCACCCGGCGGAGCTTGCCCATCACGGACTCGCCGTCGGTGTCGGAGTGGCCGCCGTCGAGCGTGTCGGCGAAGCGGCGCAGCATGTCCTTCTGCTCGCGGTTCAGGCGCTTGGGGATCACGACGTTGACGACGATCCGGAGGTCGCCGGGGCGCCGCCCGCGCAGGCTCGGCAGGCCGCGCCCGCGCAGGACGAGGATCTCGCCGGGCTGCGTGCCCGCCTCGATCTCGACCTCCTCCTCGCCGTCGAGCGTCTCGACGGTGAACGTGTCGCCGAGCGCCGCGAGCGGCGCGGGCACGTCGAGCACGGTGACGAGGTCTGAGCCGTCGCGGACGAAGCGCGCGTCGTCGCGGACGCGCACGGTCACGTAGAGGTCACCCGCCGGGGCGCCGGCGTCGCCGGCGTGGCCGTTGCCGCCGATGCGGATGCGCTGGCCGTCCTCGATGCCGGCGGGGACGTCGACCTTCAGCGTGCGCTCCTCGATCGTGCGCCCGCGGCCCGAGCAGGTCGTGCACGGCTGCTCGGGGATGCGGCCGTCGCCGTGGCAGACGTCGCACTCGACCTGGCGGACGACCTGGCCGAACGGGGTGCGGGTGACGCCCTGGAGGCGCCCGGCGCCGCCGCAGCGCTCGCACGTCTTGATCGGCGTGCCCGGCTCGGCGGCGTTGCCGTGGCAGCGCTCGCACACGACGATCGCCTCGAAGCGCACCTCGGCACTCGTCTGGCGCGCGACGTCGGCGAGCTCGATGACCGCCTCGGCCGCCGCGTCGCGGCCGGGCTGCGGGCCGCCACGGCCGCCACCGCCGAAGAACCCGCCGCCGCCTCCTCCACCGAAGAACGCGTCGAGGATGTCCGACAGGCCGCCGAACGCCCCGAAGTCGGTCGGTGCGTAGCCGCCGCTGCGCAGGCCCTCGTAGCCGTAGCGGTCGTACGTCGCGCGACGCTCGGGATCGCTGAGGATCTCGTACGCCTCCGCGACCTCCTTGAAGCGCTCCTCGGACCCCGGCTCGTTGTTGACGTCGGGGTGCAGCTCGCGGGCGAGCTTGCGGAAGGCCTTCTTGATCTGGGTCTCGTCGGCGTCCCGGGAGATCCCGAGAAGCTCGTAGGCGTCGGTCGGCAAAGTCAGTCCTCGTAGACGGTCTCGATGTACCGCGACAGCATCTGCGCCGCCTCGCGCACCGTGTCGATGGCCTCGCCGTAGTCCATGCGGATCGGGCCGATGAGCGAGACGGTGCCGAGCCGGCGGCTCGGCAGGCCGTAGGCGGACGCGACGAGCGCCATCGACCGGAGCTGGGGCTGCTCGTGCTCGGCGCCGATGCGGACGAGCACGTCGCGCTCGCCGAGCGCCTGCTTGAGCACGGCGAGCAGCTCGACGCGCTGCTCGAGCACGCTCATGAGCTCGTTGATCTGCGCGAGGTCCTGGAGGCGGTGCTCGTTGATCAGCCGCGCCGCGCCGTCGACGTACAGCGTCGCGTCGGCGGTCGCGGCGAGCTCGGTGAAGGCGGGCGTCAGCTGCTCGAGGAAGCGGTGCTCGGTCGGCGGCAGCGTCGGGTCGGCCAGGCGCCGCGAGAGCATCCGCGCGCCCAGTCCGAGGCCGACGAGCTGCTCGTTGAGGTAGGCGTTCGCCCACGAGGCGAGGCCGGGGTCGACGGGCCGCTCGAACGTGAAGATCCGCTTCGACACGCCGCCGGTCGACGTGATGATCACGACCATCAGGACCTGCGGCTGGAGGGCCAGGACCTCGATGTGGCGGATCGTCGCCGTGTCGATCGGCGGCGCGGTGACGACCGCGAGGAGGTTCGAGACCTGGCTCAGCGCCGCGGTCGTGGCCCGCATCGCGTCGTCGATCTCGCGCTGGCCGAGCTGGACGTCGAGCCGCTGCTGCGGCGGGGCGGGACGGCGCTCGCCGAGCAGGCGATCGACGAAGAACCGGTAGCCCGCGTCGGTGGGGCTGCGGCCGGCACTCGTGTGCGGGTGCCGGAGCAGCCCGTGCTCCTCGAGCAGCGCGAGCTCGTTGCGGATCGTCGACGGCCGGCAGTCCAGGGCGGGGTCCTCCGCCAGGGTCTTGGACCCCACCGGCGCCCCGTTGTCGAGGTAGCCCTGGACGACCTTGCGAAGGATGAGCTCCTGGCGCGGCGTCGGCACCCTCAAGAGGATAGGACCGGCCTACCAGCCGGTATCCGGGCCGTCCGCGTCGAGGAACGCGTTGCCGCAGCCGCGCGCCGGCGCGGCGAGCTGGAGCTCGCCCTCCCTGATGAAGGCGCCCCCGCGGGTGTCGCGCGCGCTGAGGACGATCTCGCCCTCGGACTCCTCGCAGTCGCGGCCGCGCAGCGCCCGCGCCGGGAGTCGCGCCTTGACGAGCGCGGCGGCACCGGCCCGCACGCGCACCGCGACCTCGACCACGTCGCGCCCGGCGAGGCGGAGCACGAGGGAGCCGCGGCAGCCGCCGCGCTGGTCCTGCGAGCAGGCGATGCCTGCGCGGATCACGCCGTCGGCGTCCTCGCGCGCCTGCCCGAGCACGAGGATCCGCGGGGCGCCCCGCCCGCCTCGCCGGACGCGCTTGCAGCCGCGGACGAGGTCCTCCGCATCGACGGTGGCGGTCCCGGGCGCCGTCCGCGCGACCCGGCCGACGTCCGGAGCCTGGCCACAGGTCACGAGGTCGCGCTCGCCGTCGCGGGTGCGGACGTCGGCGCCGTCGAGATCGCCGACCAGCCGGTCGGTGCCGTCGCCGCCGGCCATGCGGTCGCGGCCGGGCCCGCCCACGAGCTCGTCATCGCCGCCTCCGCCGTCGAGGACGTCGGCGTCCTCGCCGCCGGCGAGCTCGTCGCGCCCGGCGCCGCCGGTCACGACGTCCGCGCCGAGGCCGCCGCGAAGCCGCGCTCCCGCCGGGCCCGCGACGAGCTGGTCGGCACCACCGCCGCCGGCCAGCAGGACCCGCGGCATCGCGGGCGGGTCCCCGCCGGGACGGAGCGTCGCGCTGCCGACGAGCCGGTCGTTCCCCGCGCCGCCGAGCACCTCTTCGATCGAGGCCTCGACGGTGTCGCCCTCGCCGGCCTCGCCGTCGTCGGCCTCGGCGTCCAGGTCCACCTGCACCGGCGCCGTGCGGTCCCCGTACGTGACGCGGTCGTCAGGCGAGCGCGTCCCGCGCAGGACGTCGGCTCCGAACCCGCCGTCGACGACGTTGCCCATGAGCACGTCATCGCCTGCGCCGCCGCGGACCGCGCCAAAGCCAGGCTCGAGCACGTCGTTGCCCGCGCCGCCGTCGACGCTGAGCGACGCGCCCGGCGTGGACCCGATGCGGTCGTCGCCGTCGGCGAGCGTGATCGAGACGTCGCCGAGCCGGTCCAGCGCGCAGACGGCCGTCGCGGCGTCCGGCCCCGGCACGCATCCGGCGCCCGCGGTGACGCCCGCCGAGTCGCGCAGGACCACCCGGCCGGGCTCCGCCTCGAGCTCCACGCTGTTGGGCTCGCCGGGCGCAGCGACGTACCGGACGTCGCGCACCGGGGTCTCGTCGGCCATCCCCGAGCTCGGGGACGTCGAGACCGTCCCGGCCGAGGCGACCCCGGGCAGGGTCGCGAAGGCCAGGGCGGCGAAGCTCAGTACATCCCGAGTACGCACGACCGAATCAACTCATGCCGGGCGGACAGGTTGCGGTCCTTCGTAGGCCGAAGGTCTACGACGCGTCGATCTCGGCCTCGGCGTTGCGGATGATCTGGTTGCCGGCCTGCTCGGCGACGGTCTCGACGAGCGCGGTCTCGTCCGGCGTGACCTCGCGGACGGTCGAGCGGACCGCGATCTCCTGCTCGGGCAGCCCCATGCCGCGGAACTGGACCGACAGGCGCTTGAGCGCGTGCGGCCCGCCCCCGGCCTCGGTCTGGGCGCGCGCGACCTGCGACATCGTCCACAGCCCGTGGAGGATCCGGCCCGGCAGGCCGACCTGCTTGGCGAACTCCTCGTCGATGTGGATCGGGTTGTAGTCGCCCGAGGCGCCCGCGTAGCGGACCGTCAGGTACTTGTCCGGCGTCGTCTTGAGCGTCGGCAGCTCGTCGCCTGGCTGCATCAGATCCCCCGCACGATGTTGGTCCACGTGCCCACGCAGACGTTCTCGCCGCGCTGGTTGCGCGACACCGACTCGAAGACGTAGAAGCCCTTGCCGTCGCGCTCGTCGATCGCCTTGACGCTGACCGTCGTCTCGATCTCGTCGCCCGCCACCACGAGCGGCCCCCAGCGGAACTCCTGCCCGCCGTGGACCATCAGCGCGAAGTTGATCCCCACCACGGGATCGAAGATCGCCGGCGCCATCGCGGGCGCGGAGTAGACGACGGCGAACATCGGCGGCGCCACGACGTCGGCGTGGCCGGCCTTGCGGGCGGCCTCGTGGTCGAGGTGGAGCGGGTTCGTCTCGCCGGTGGCGAGCGCGTACTCCTTCACCTTCTCGCGGCCGACGGCATAGGTCGTGGCGGGATAGGACTTGCCGACGGCTTCTCGGTTGACCGGCATGGCGCGGGATCTTGCCTCACCCGGGCCCTCTGCGTCGCCGCGACCGACGCGAGCACGAGCAACGCGGCCGCGACGGTCGCCGGCGTCACGTCCTCTCCGAGCAGCAGCGCGGCCCAGCCGAGGGTGAGGATCGGCTGCGCGAGCTGGACCTGGCCGATCTTCGCGACGCCGCCGCGGGCGAGCCCGGCGTACCAGGCGAAGAAGCCGAGGTACATGCTGATCGCGGCGTTGTAGGAGAAGCCGAGCCACGCGGTCGTGTCGGCGGGACCGCTCGTCGCGATCGCGATCGGCAGCGTGAGCGGGAGGCTCACGACGAGCGCCCAGCTGATCGTCGCCGGACCGCCGAGCGTGCGCGACAGGCCGCCGCCCTCCGCGTAGCCGAGGCCGGCGCTCGCGACGGCACCGAGCAGCAGGAGGTCGCTCAGCTGCGGCCCGCCCGCCCCCGCCGTCGCGGCGAACAGCAGCACCGCCGCCGTGCCCGCCAGCGCGGAGATCCAGAAGCGGCGCGTGGGCCGCTCCTGCGCGCGGAGGACCGCGAAGATAGCGGTCGCGATCGGGAGCAGCGCGATGACGACGGCGCCGTGCGCGGACGTGCGGTTCTGCATCGCGAGGCTC
>CADCVT010000303.1 GCA_902806215.1 uncultured Solirubrobacteraceae bacterium
CCGAGCCCAGCAGGCATCTTTAGGCGCGCCCATCCCCAGAAGTGGGGAGGGGTCAGACCCCTCCCCACTTCTGGGGATGGGCCAGACCCCTCTACGGGTTTGGGGATGCGGCGGCGGCGGCGCGTCGTCGCCATCTCTCCTCCTCGGAGGAGCTCGGCGATCGGACCGCTCGTCGCCCGCCAGGTCGGCCAGGCCGACGCGGCCGCGACGAGGGCGACGATCGCCAGCCAGGCTCCGAAGTGCCACAGGGCGATCGCCCAGCCGGGGCCGATCTCGTTGAGCGACTCGAGCAGCCGCTCGGTCGGGCCGCGCATCGCGAGCCAGCCGACGAGCAGCCCGAGGGCGGCGGCCGGCGCCGCGACGACCGCTCCACCGCGCGCCGCGTCGGCGGTGACCCGCCGGCGGGAGAACCCGACCGCGCGCCGCACGCCGATCGACGGCAGCCGCCGCGCGACCTCGCTCCGCGCCGAGGCGCCGAGCATGATCCCCGACGTCGCGACGGCGACGAGCGAGAACGCGACGAGCAGCGCGATGACGATGCCGGCGGCCTGGCCGATCAGCACCTGCACGCCCGCGCGCGTCACGAACCGCAGGTCGCGCAGGCCGAACGACACCGCGCGCGCCTGCGTCAGCGTCACGTCCTCCTGCGACGTGTCGCGCAGCCACGCCAGCGCGACGTTCACCGGCAGCGGCCGGAACTGGGGCGGGACCCCGTCGGCCGTGATGTAGACCCGCGGGACCTTCGCCAGCGGGAACGCGACGTTGTCGGGCGAGACCGAGATGCCGACGATCGTCCGCACCGACTGCCGCTCGCCGACGACGAGCGGATCGCCGACCGACAGGCCCCACTCGTTCGCCACGCCCTGCTCGACCACGACGTCGCGCTCGCCGCGGACGTCACGCCCGTCGACGATCGCGTAGCCGCGCCGGCCCGGCTCGACGATGTGGATCGCGCCCGCGTGCGAGTGGCCGTCGCCGCTGCCGTAGCCGAGGCGCACGCGCGAGATCTCCGTCCGGTAGCGCGCGGTCTCGAGGTTCGGCAGCGCGTCGAGTCGCTCGGCGACGTCCTCGCGGCTCTGCTCGTCGAAGCGCACGATGAGGTCCGGCAGGTCGGCGCGGTCGGCGGCCCGCTCGAACCCACCCGACAACGAGACGGCCGCGGTCAGCGAGGTCCCGACGACGAGCGCCGCGGCGAGGATGCCGAGGAACGCGAGGAGGACCCGGCCGCGGCTCACGAGGTCGCCGGGTCACGGAACAGCGACGCCTCGGCGGACACGACGTCCGCGAGCACGCGCCCCTCCTCGAGCCGCACGACCCGGTCGGCGATCGCCGACGCCTCGGGCTGATGGGTCACCATCGCGACAGCGCGCCCCTCGTCGGCGATGCCCCGCAGCAGCTCGAGCACGACCGCGCCCGACGCCGGGTCGAGGTTGCCGATCGGCTCGTCGGCGAGCACGACCGGCGGGTCGTTGACGAGCGCCCGCGCGATCGCGAAGCGCTGCTGCTCGCCGCCGGACAGCTCGTGCGGCAGCGACGACGCGACGTCCTCGAGCCCGAGTCGCGACACCAGATCCGAGGCCCGCCGCGCCCCGTCCGCACGGGAGCCGTTGACCCGCGTGGGGAGCAGCACGTTCTCGAGGCCGGTCAGCTCCGGGACGAGGTGGAAGAACTGGAAGACGAACCCGACCGAGCGCGCCCGCAGCGCGGTCAGCGCGCGCTCGGAGACCCCGCCGACGCGCTCCCCGGCGAGCGTGATCGACCCGCCGTCGGGACGGTCGAGCCCGGCGAGCAGATGCAGCAGCGTGGACTTGCCCGAGCCCGACCGGCCGACCACCGCGACGAGCTCGCCGGCGCCCACGTCGAGGTCGGCTCCGTCGAGCACCCGCCGCAGCGTGCGCCCCTCCCCGAAGCCCTTCGTGACGCCGCGTGCGCGAACCACCGACATGCACGTCCCTAGTGTGCCGGTGCGGGCGGTCGCCCGCGGCCGGTGGATGCCGAATCGTGTCTGCCGGTGGCCGGCATCCCTTGTCCGGCTGGGGATGCCGGGCGCCGGCAGACGCGATAACGGCGCCGCCGGACGCCGGCGAATGTCTGCATCGGGACACTAGCCTAGGGGTCGTGCTGCTCCAGACACGCACCCCGGCGCGTGTGCCCCTCCGTGCGTCCGTGGCCGCCGCCATCGTCGGCGGCAGCCTCGTGCTCGGCCTGCTCAGCCTGCTCCTGCCGAGCGCGCCGACGTACGACCCGTGGTCGTGGATCATCTGGGGCCGCGAGATCGCAGGCGGCGAGCTCTCGACCGTCGACGGACCGTCGTGGAAGCCGCTGCCGGTGATCCTCACGACGCTCACCGCGCCGCTCGGCGACGCGAGCGCGCAGATCTGGGTCGCCGTCGCCCGCGCCGGCGCGATCGCGACGCTCCCGCTGGCGTACCTGCTCGCGAGCCGGCTCGCCGGGCCGGTGGCCGGCGTCGGCACCGCGGTCGGCGTCGGCCTCATGCCGTGGTGGATCCGCCACAACGGCCTCGGCAACTCCGAGGGGCTCATGGTCGCGCTCGTGCTCGGGCTCGTCCTCGCGCACCTCGAGGGCCGTCGCGGCTGGGCGTTCGCGCTCGGCGTGGGTGCGGGGCTGCTGCGCCCCGAGGCGTGGCCGTTCCTCGGCCTGTACGCGCTCTACCTGCTGTGGGAGGAGCGCCGCGACCCGCGCCGCGCGTGGGGCTCGCGCGGGCGAGGCCGCGGCCGCATCGTCTGGATCGCCGGAGGCCTCGCCACGCTGCCCGTGCTCTGGCTCGGGCCCGAGCTGTGGGGATCGGGCAACGCGTTCCGCGCCTCGGACCGCGCGCAGAACCCGAACGCCGACAGCGCCGCCTTCGCCGACAACCCGGCGCTGCAGGTCGTCAAGAACGCGATCGACATGACCCCGGCCGTCGCGGTCGCCGGCGCCGTCATCGCGCTCGTCCTCGTCGCCGTGCGCCGCACCCCGAGCCGCGAGGCGCAGCACACCGCGCTCGGCCTCGCCGCGCTCGCCGCCGCCTGGATCGCCCTCGTCGCGGTCATGACCGTGCGGGGCTTCTCCGGCAACCAGCGCTACCTCATGATCCCCGCGGTCCTGATGATCATCCTCGGCGCCGTCGGGATCACGTGGCTCGCCCGGGCGGCGATCCGCGATCGGGCCGGCCTCGCGCTCTCCGTCGCGGCCGCGATCGGACTGTCGGTCGCGTTCGTCGGCCCCGACGCCGACGCGTTGCCCGAGACGTTCCGGGGCATCGACTACCAGGTGCAGCTCGTCGACGACCTCGAGACGCTCATCGGCGACGCGGGCGGCAAGGAGCTCCTCAACGCCTGCGGGCACCCCTACACGGGGCCCTTCCTCGTGCCGCAGGTCGCGTGGCGGCTCGGCGTGCACATCAGCGACGTCGACCTGCAGCCCGAGCCCCCGGCGGTCGTCTTCCACGTCAAGACGATCAAGCGCGCGCGCTGGTACTCCCCGGGCATCCGCGCCGGCGCGCCGCACACGCTCGCCCGCCGCGGCGGCTGGATCCTCTCCTCGGAGTGCCCCCGCCGATGAGCGCGACCGCCACGCCGCCGCGCGCCCGCGTCCCCGCCCGCATCGCCGAGCCCGCCGCGCGCATCGCCGCGCACCCGCTCGCGCTGCTCGTCGGCGGCACCGTGCTCCTCATCCTCGTCTCGGCGCGGCTGCGCACGACCGCGCTCGACGCCGGCTTCTGGATCGACGAGGGGATCGCCGTCGGCATCGCCTCGTACGACCTCTTCGACATCCCGGCCACGCTCCAGCTCGACGGGGCCCCGCCGCTGTACTACCTGCTGCTCCACGGCTGGATGCAGATTTTCGGCACGGGCGAGACCGCGACGCACCTGCTGAGCCTCGTGTTCTCGCTCGCCACGATCCCCGCCGCGCTGTGGGCCGCGCGCAGCCTGTGGGGACCGAAGGCCGGCTGGATGGCCGCTGTCCTCGCGGCGCTGAACCCGTTCCTGACGTACTACGCGCAGGAGACGCGGATGTACTCGCTGGTCGGGCTGCTGGGCATCTTCGTGGCCGCCACGTTCCTGCACGGGTTCACGCGCGGCGATCGCAAGTACCTCATCGCGTTCGGCGTCCTGCTCGCGACGCTGATGTACACCCACAACTGGGGGCTGTTCGTCGGCGTCGGGACGTTCGCCGCGTACCTCGTCCTGCTGCTGTGGCGCCCCGCCGAGAGCCGCCGCGCGTTCGTCAAGGACGGGCTGCTCGCCTACGGGATCACGTCGGTCCTCTACCTGCCGTGGGTGCCGACGCTGCTCGGGCAGGCCGCCGAGACCGGCGCTCCGTGGGCCGAGGCGCCGTCGTTCTCGGTGCTGCTCGCGGGCCTGGGGCTCCTGCTCGGCGGCGCGCTCGCGGGCGTCGCGCTGCTGCTCGTCGGCGGCAGCGGCGTCGCCGCGCGCTTCGAGTCCGAGCAGGATCGCCGGACGGTGGCGCTCCTGGTCATGATCGTCACCGGTGTGATGCTGGCGTGGACGGTCTCGCAGGTCTCGCCCGCGTTCGCCAACCGCTATCTCGCCGCGTTCATCGGCCAGACGCTCCTGCTCGCCGCCGTCGGCCTCGCCGCGGCGGGCCGGCTCGGCCTCGTCTGCTTCCTCGTGATCGCGCTGTTCTGGTTCGACCCGCGGACGAGCCAGGTCGAGACGAAGAGCAACGCCCGCTCGCTCTCGCAGAGCATCGAGCAGATGATCAGCGGCGGCGACCTCGTCGTCTCCACGCACCCCGAGCAGCTCCCGCTGATCTCGTACTACCTGCCCGACGTCGTGCGGTACGCCGACTCGCTGGGGCCGGTGGAGGATCCGCGCGTGTTCGACTGGCGCAACGCGGTCGACCGGCTCGAGGCGGCCAAGCCGACGCCGACGTCGGACAGGCTGATCCGGACGCTCGAGCCGGGCCAGGAGCTCGTGCTCGTCCAGCCGATCCTCCGCACCGCCCGATGGAACGCGCCGTGGACGTCGCTCGTGCGGCGACGGACGCTCCAGTGGGAGCGCCGCCTGAACGAAGATCCGCGCCTGCGCCGCGAGGCGGTCGTCCCGGTGTTCGGCTTCGATCCCCTGCCCCGCGGGATCCGCGCTGTTGTGTACCGACGTCTCGACCGTTAGAAACTGTTAGCGAGCGTTAGCAAAGGGCGGAAGATCCCTGGTCGTGGGGCAGGCTGGTCCGCATGGCCACGACTGCTGAGTTCCCTGCCGTTCGCACCGGCGGGGGAGACGAGAAGCCCTACGTAGTGATCGGAGGCGGCCCCGCGGGGCTGACCGCCGGCTATCTGCTCGCGAAGGCCGGCAAGCCGGTCATCGTGTTCGAGGCGGACACCCAGGTGGGTGGCATCGCCAAGACCGTCATCGATCCCGAGGGCTATCGCTTCGACCTCGGCGGGCATCGGTTCTTCACCAAGAACCAGGAGGTCAACGACCTCTGGCTCGAGATCATGGGCGACGAGTTCCTGATGCGCCCGCGCATGTCTCGCATCTTCTGGCGCGGCCGCTACCTCGACTACCCGCTCAAGGGCACCGACGTCATCAAGAAGCTCGATCCGGTCGAGGTCGTGCTCTGCGGTCTCTCCTACCTGTGGGCCGCCGTCAAGCCGAAGGGCCAGGAGGACAACCTCGAGCAGTGGGTGTCCAACCGCTTCGGCAAGCGCCTGTACGGCCACTTCTTCAAGTCCTACACCGAGAAGGTGTGGGGCGTGCCCGCGACCGAGGTGCGCGCCGAGTGGGCCGCCCA
>CADCVT010000304.1 GCA_902806215.1 uncultured Solirubrobacteraceae bacterium
GTGCGGATCCTGTAGCGACGAGGGTCGCTGCGACCCAGAGGCAGCCATCGACGTAGTTCGTGTTGGATCCCCGCACGTACCCGTACTCGAAGTGACGCAGGCCGTCCGGGAGCCAATCGTTCTTCCAAGTCGTGACGTCGATGCCCCACTCGTGGCGCACGACACCAACCATGTACTTGCCCGCTTCGCCGCGCAAGGTTGCGAACGTGTTGTAGGGAGCGTCGAGTCGGTATCGCACAACGCTCTGCGTCTGTACTTCGCCCTCAGATCCAGATGCAGGCACGATGCGCGCCCCTGCATCTCCCGGGGCCACCTCCTCGAAGTGCTTCAGGTGCTTGACGCCTGATGCGATCGAGCTCGACGTGATACCGACGAACAGCGGCAACGACATCGTGAATACGACCCAGACCCGGACGCCATACCAGCCTCCTTGCGTGGTGTAACGCATTCCTACCGAATCGGCGGAATCAGGTCAATGTTCAGTCACGCATGAGTTTGATGCTGGCGAATGGCCGGTCGGCGAACGTAGACCTACTGCGTCTCGCCGATTCGACGGTGTTGCGCGGTTGGACGCAGGTGCTTACCAGCCGCCCTTCCAGACGTCGGCGTCGCCGCGGGTCTTCGCGGCGGCCTTGCGCTTGGCCTTGCGCGTGTCGAGCTTGTGCTGGGCCAGCGACATGAAGAGGATGAACAGCGGGATCCCGCCGATGACGATGAAGCCGGCGTTGGTGATGATCTTGTCGTTGGTCAGGCCGTACCAGCCCTCGCCGCCGTCATGGCCGGGGCCTTCGGAGGCCAGGGCCGAGGCGGCCGTCACGAGGAGGATGGAGAGCGTCAGAATCGCGGTGCGTGCCACCCCTCCAGAGTACCCAAGACGACGGCGTCGCCGTCCTGCGCCTCGACCGTCCCGAGCGCCGCAACGCCATGAACACGGAGCTTCTCGACGCGATGCTGGCCCGGCTCGCGGAGCTCTCGGCCGACGAGAGCATCCGCGTCGTCGTCTTCTCGACCACGAGCGAGAAGGCCCTCAGCGCTGGCGCCGACGTGGGGGAAGAGCTCGACGCCGCGGGCGGCGTGGCGCGGATGGAGGCGTTCGCGCGCTTCTACAGCGCGGTCGACGCCGTCCCGGTCCCGACGATCGCGGTGTGCGTCGGCAACGTCGTCGGCGCGGGCGCCGAGCTGGCGGCCGGCTGCGACCTGCGCGTCGGCGGCGACAACCTCAAGCTCGCGTGGGCGGGGGCGAAGCTCGGCGTCCCCGTCGGGCCCGCCCGCCTGACGCCGCTCGTCGGGCTCAGCCGCGCGAAGGACCTCATCTACACCGGCCGCGTCGTGGGGATGGAGGAGGCCGAGCGGATCGGGTTCCTGCACCGCGCGGCGTCCGCCGCGGACGCCGAGGCGGTCGCCCTCGCCATGGCGAGCGAGATCGCCGGCCACGAGGGGGTCCGGGGCGTCAAGACGATGTTCCGCGAGCTCGAGGGCAGCGAGCGGCGGATCGCCTACGAGAACGAGTTGCTCGTCGACTTCCAGCGCGCCGGCGCCGGCCTGCCGAGCCGTCGCCCGTAGGTCCCTGGACGAATAGCCGGGTTCCGGACCGTGACGCGGCGGTCGCCGTCGTAGATACTCGCTGCATGCTCATCGGGCGCGAGCAGGAAGTCGCGTGCATCGAGCGCATGCTCGATGCCGCCCGCGCGGGCCGTTCCGGCGCGCTGCTGATCCGTGGGGAACCGGGGATCGGCAAGACGTCCCTGCTCCTGCACGCCCGCGAGTTGGCTTCCGACATGCGCGTGCTCGTCGCGCGCGGCATCCAGGCGGAGTCCGAGCTGCCGTTCTCGGGCCTCGGCGATCTCGCCGGCCCGCTGCTGCACCTACGCGAGCGCCTGCCGTCGGCCCAGTCGCTCGCGCTCGGCCAGGCGCTGGCGCTCGAGGACGGCGGCACCCCCGCCCGGTTCGCCGTGCCGGCCGCGCTGCTCGGCCTGCTCGCCGCCGCGGCCGAGGCGGGCGCGCTGCTCGTCCTCGCCGACGACCTGCAGTGGCTCGACGCGCCGACGGTCGAGGCCATCGTCTTCACCGCCCGGCGCCTGCGCGGCGAGGGCATCGCGATGCTGCTCGGCGCCCGGACCGGCACGGGCAGCGAGGTCGACGCGTCGGGCCTCGAGGAGCTGTGCCCCGGCCCGCTCGACGAGGCGGCGGCCCTCGAGCGCCTGCGCCGCGAGCACGGCGGGCGCCTGCGCGGCTCGGTCGCGGGCGAGCTCGCCGCGGCGGCGGGCGGCAACCCGCTTGCGCTGGTCGAGCTCCCCGGCTCACTGACGAACGAGCAGCTCGCCGGCCGCACGCCGCTGCCGCCGGTGCTGCCGGCCGGGCAGTCGGTCGAGGCGGCGTTCCGCCAGCGTCTGGCCGCGCTGCCCTCCGCGACGCGCGAGGCGCTGCTCGTCGTCGCCGCCAGCCGCGACGAGACCGTCACCGAGGTCGCCCAGGCGCTCGACCGTCTCGGGCTCGAGAGCCGCGCGCTCGACCCGGCCGAGGCCTCGGAGATCGTCGTGGTCGACGGCGGCCACGTCCGCTTCCGCCAC
>CADCVT010000305.1 GCA_902806215.1 uncultured Solirubrobacteraceae bacterium
AGGGTGAGCCCACCGACGCGTTCCAGCTCGAGGAGGTCGAGGTTCCGGAGCCCGGCGCGTTCGAGGTCATCGTCCGCGTCATGGCCGCGGGCGTGAACTTCAACAACGTCTGGGCCTCGTTCGGCAAGCCGATCAGCGTCTTCCCCTACGGCGACCACCCGGAGTTCGGCCATCACATCGGCGGCTCGGACGCGTCCGGCGTCGTGTGGAAGGTCGGCCCCGGCGTCACGCGCTGGAAGGCCGGCGACGAGGTCGTCATCCACTGCAACCAGACCTCGTACGAGGATCCCGAGGTCCACGGCCTCGATCCGATGGCCGCCCCCTCGCAGAAGATCTGGGGCTACGAGACGACCTGGGGCTCCTTCGCGCAGTTCACGAAGGTCCAGGCCCAGCAGCTCCTCCCCAAGCCGAAGCACCTCGCCTGGGACGAGGCCGCCTCGTACGGCCTGACGTACTTCACGGCGTACCGCATGCTGATGAACCGCGGCGCGCTGCAGGCGGGCCACAAGGTCCTCATCTGGGGCGCCGCCGGCGGCCTCGGCGTCTTCGCGACGCAGCTGTGCAAGCTCACCGGCGCGGACTGCGTCGGCGTCGTCAGCTCCGACGAGAAGGGCAAGCTCGTCGAGGAGCTCGGCGCGGTCGGCTACATCAACCGCGACGAGTTCAAGGGCATGATGCGCAAGGGCGACGAGACGCCCGACGAGGAGAAGGCGCGCTTCAAGGAGTCGCGCGCGTTCGCCAAGCGCGTCAAGGAGCTCCTGGGCGACCCGCCGGACATCGTGTTCGAGCATGTCGGCAAGGCCACGTTCCCGACGTCGGTGTTCACCGTCAGGCCGTTCGGCAAGGTCATCATCTGCGGCGCGACCTCGGGCTACACGCTCGACTTCGACGTCCGGTACCTGTGGATGAAGCAGAAGGAGATCCTCGGCTCGCACTTCGCCAACGCGTGGGAGTGCAACCTCGCCAACGCGCTCATCGAGCAGTCGAAGATCCGCCCGGTGCTGTGGAAGACGATGCCGTGGGAGGACGTCGCCAACGCCCACCAGCTCATGCACGAGAACAAGCACCTCGGCAAGATCGCCGTGCTCGTCGGCGCCACCGCCGAGGGCGAGGGCAAGACGGCGGAGGGCCCGGGCGCGATCCGCGCGGAGGTCGGCGCCTGATGGCCGGCTGCGTCCACGTTCCGTGGTACGCGACGGCGTTCCGGTCCGACAAGCTCGAGGAGGCGCTCGTCGAGATCACGCAGATCGCGCCGCGGTACGGCGCGACCTCGTACCACGTGTACCGGTACCGCGATGACCGGTACAGGTTCCTCCAGGTCGTGACGTTCGAGGACAAGCTCCAGTGGGAGCGCTACTGGGGCGGGCCGGAGATGACCCGGTTCCGCCAGGTGCACAGCGGCTGGTACCAGGTGCCGGTGCTCTACCAGTGGGCCGACATCTCGATCGAGGGCGCCATGCCGGCGGACCCGATCATGAGTGGCGGCCCGGCCTCGCTCGAGACGCCCGGCGAGGGCGGCGACGCACAAGCATGAGGGCCCGGGAGAATCGCCCCCTGGGCGATTCTCCAAGGCAATCGCCCCCTAGGGCGATTGCCCGAAGTCCATCACGAGTCGGGCCACGAGGTCCGGCCGCTCGACCTGGGGCGAGTGCCCCAGGCCGGGCAGCTCGACGACGCGCGCGCCGCGGATCCGCCGGTAGCGGTCCGCGCGCTCGCCCTCCTCGTCGTCGGTGCCGAAGACCGCCGCGAACGGCTTGTCGATCCGCGCCGCCCGCTCGTCGAGCGGGGACGCCTTGGTGTAGTCGCTCATCGTTGTGCCAGGCGCGTTCCACGCGCGCCACGTGAGCCGGTCCGGCGCGCTCGCCATCGCGGGCGAGAGATCGATCCGCGGGTCGAGGCCGCGCTCGTATCCGTGGCGGATCCACGTGCGCGGCGCGAACGCCCTGAGGAGGTGGCCGGTCACCGGCAGGAACGCCGGCGTCTGGTACGACAGCTCGTGCTCCTGGCCGACGTCGGGGCCGGTCCCGATGATCATCACCCGAGCCGCGAGCCCGGGGTGGCGCTCGGCGAACGCGATCGCCACCGCCCCGCCCATCGAGTGCCCGACGATCGTCGCGTCGCGCACGCCGGCGCGTCGCACGCCGGCCGCGACGAAGTCCGCCTGCTCCTCCATCGAGTAGCCGTCGCGCGGCTTCTCCGAGCGGCCGTGCCCGCGCAGGTCGACGCGCACGATCCGGTGCTCGGCCTCCAAATGCGGTATGAGCGGATCCCACCAGTGGTGGTCGACCGAGTAGCCGTGGATGAGCACGAGCGGCGGCCTGCCCCGCTCGCCGTCGACGACGAGGTGCGGCCTCGCGCCGCTCTCCGTCCGGCGCTCCTCGACGACCACCGTCACGACGACCAGCGCGAGCACGGCGACCGCAAGTGCGACCGCGACGCGACGGTGGCGGCGCGCGAGGACGACGAGCACGAAGAGGACGCTGAAGCCGATGAGCGCGAACTTGACCGACGCGAAGAACGCCGCGACCGGCGGGCCCACGTCGACCGCCCGGCCCTCGAGCACGACCAGCAGCGCGACGTTCTCCCCGGCGTCGCATGCGGCCGCGAGCGGTGCGGCGACGGCGGCGAACCGACCGGCCCGCCCCAGGCGCTCCCACCCCGCGTCGAGCGCGCGGTCGCGCATCGCCCGAGCGGCGAGCGCCCAGAACGCGCCGTAGCCGGCGAGGTAGAGGAAGTCGAGCCACAGCGACAGCCGCGCCGCGTCCCGCGCGTCCCCGTCCCACTCGAGGAGGATCTCGCTCGCCCGCTCCTGCGACCACGCGAGCTCGAACCAGACGATGTCCGGTCCTCCGGCGTCCCACATCGGAGCGGCGAGCCCAGCCATCACGAGCCCGAGCACCCCCGTCGGAACCCCGATGAGCCACAGCCAGGCCCGCCTGCTCATCCTGCGCAGACTATTCGCACTTCCGGCGCAATTCGCAACTCCCACGGTTCGAGTCCGGCGCGACGATCACGGCATGAGCGCCGAGATCGACGAAACCGCTGACATAGGACGACAACGTCGATCTCGGTATGACGACGCGGCGATCGTCGCCCTCGCTGAGCGTCAGCACGGCGCCGTCGGCCGCGACCAGCTCGCGGCGCTCGGTATCGGAGAGGGAGCTATCCGGTACCGGCTGACCTGCGGCCGGCTCTACGAGATCCACCGGGGCGTGTACGCCGTCGGCGGACGGCGCCTGACGGTCGCGGGCCGGAGGCAGGCTGCTCTGCTGGCACTCGGGCCGGCTGCGGTGCTCAGCCACCGCGCGGCTGCCGCCCAGTGGGGTCTACGGCGCAGCGAGGCAGTCGACGTGACCGTGCCCCGCGACCGCCGCGCACCCTCAGGGGTGGTCGTGCACCGATCGATCCTCCCGGCCGACGAGATCACCGAACGAGGCGGGTTCGCGGTCACGACGGTGTCGCGGACGATCCTCGACCTCGCCGCGATCCGGCCGCTGCACGAAGTCGCCAAGGCGGCGGACGAAGCCGAACGCCTACGACTCGGAGACAGCCTCTCCCTCGCTGATGTCGTTGCGCGCTACCCGGGCACGCGAGGGATCCGGAAGGTGAGGGCGATCCTCACCGATGCGCGCATCGGCGCCGACGTCACACGGAGCGAGCTCGAGGACCGGTTCCTGCGGCTCGTCCGGCGGGCGAGGCTGCCCCGCCCGCAGACGAACGTCCTCGTCGAGACCGCGACCCGCACGTACGAGTGCGACTGCGTCTGGCGCGAGGAGCGGCTGATCGTCGAGCTCGATGGCCACGCGAGCCACGGCACACGCCGCGCGTACGAGTCCGATCGCGAGCGCGACCGAGCGCTCAACGCCGCCGGCTGGCGGACGGTCCGCATCACCTGGCGGCAGCTCCACACCGATCCCGAGAGCGTCCGCCGGGACCTCCGAGCGCTGCTCTCATCGTCGAGGTCGACGAAACCGCTGACATAGAGCGGTAACGTCGATCTCGGCGTGCTCAGGCGGCGTCGACCGCGCTGCTGGGAGCGCGCTCGATGTTCATCCGGAGGCGCGCGAGCGCCTGGCGGATGAGGCGGGAGACCTGCATCTGGGAGACGCCGATGCGGCGGGAGATCTCGGTCTGCGTGAGGTCCTCCTCGAAGCGCAGCCGCAGGATCTCCTTGTCGCGCGTCGTCAGCACGTCGAGGGCGCCGTCGATGAGCACGCGGATCTCCGCGCGCACGAGCTCCGCGTCGACGATGCCGAGCGAGTCGCCGAGCGTGGAGTCCTCCCCCATCGGCTCGTCGAACGAGCGCGCGCGGCGCGCGTCGGCGCTCTGGATCGTCGCGAGCACGTCCTCGAACGGCGCCTCGATCTTCTTCGCGAGCTCGACGACGGTCGGCGAGCGGCCGAGCGAGTTCGTCAGCTCGTCGCGCGCCTTGGCGACCTGGAGCTGCAGCTCCTGCGTGCCGCGCGGCACGCGCACCGCCCACGTCTTGTCGCGGAAGTGGCGCTTGATCTCGCCGAGCACGGTCGGCGTCGCGTAGGAGGAGAAGCGCACCTCGCGATCGAGGTCGAAGCCCTCGATCGCCTTCATGATCCCGACGCACGCGACCTGCACGAGATCGTCGAGCGGCTCGCCGCGACCGGCGTAGCGACCGGCGAGCGCCCGGGCGAGGGGCAGCATCTCCTCGGCCAGTTGGTCGCGTGCACGGAGGTCGCCGTGACGGTGGTAGCGGTGCAGCAGCACGCGCTCGCGATCGGCACGGTGGCCCGGCTGGGTCGGGGGGGCGGAATCCCCCTCGGCAGTACGGCTCACCCCCAGCACTACATCAGAAACCAACCCCGTGCGCGAGCGGCGGGGGAGCCGCTCAGTCGCGCTCGAGCGGGGCCATCGAGAGCCCCTCGTCGCGCAGCTGCTCCCAGTACAGCTCCGCCTGCTCGCGCTGGCCGCTCCACACGACGGCCCGTCCGGTGTGGTGGATGGCGTCGGCGACCTGGTAGCCCTGGCTGATGCTCATGCCGGGGATGTACCGCGCGAGCGCCTGGGCGACGTGGTCGAACGTGTTGTGGTCGTCGTTGAGGACGATCACCTTCCAGTTGCCCCCCAGCCCGCTGTCTGGTCCGGCGGTGCGAGGAAGCTCGGTGGTCTCCGTCATCCAGACGATGAGGCTACCCGGCCGAGTGCCCGTGCCAAGCCTGCATGCAGCGTTGCGGCGGGCATCGCCTGCTCGTACTCGGCGGCGGCCTGCGCGTCCGTGCGCTCGGTGATGAACGTCGTGACGCGCTCGGCGTACGCGTCGGCATCGAGCTCGCCCGCCCACTCCGTCATCTGGGTGAGCGTGTCGCGCAGCTGCACGAGGTGCGCGTCGGCGTCGTCGAACGCGCCGAAGTGCGTCACCGCGATGCGCTCGGGACGCCACGCGGCGATGCGGTCGATCGAGCGCGGCCACGCCTCGAGGTCGATGTCCGGCGGCGGGGTCGGCGGGAGCACCGGCCCGCCGTCGATGCGCACGCCGGCGACGTCGCCGCAGAACGCGGTCGCGCTCGGCTCGTGCAGGTAGGACACGTGGTGCGACGCGTGCCCCGGCGTGTACGTCACGCGCCAGTCGCCGGCGCGCTCCTCGTCACCGGATCCGAACACCCGCAGGCGCTCGCGCGGCACCGGCACGATCTCGCCCCACAGCCGGTCCATGTCGTCGCCGTAGATCCGCGTGGCGCTCCTGACGAGCTTCGTCGGATCGGCCACGTGCGGCGCGCCCCTCTCGTGCACCCACACCTCCGCGTCGGGGAACCGCTCGATCACCTTCCCGGTGGCGCCCGCGTGGTCGAGGTGGATGTGGGTGAGCAGGACGCGCTCGACGACGTCGTCGCCGAGCCCCTCGAGCAGGCCGTCCAACGAGGAGCTCGGCCCCGGGTCGATCAGGCAGCCGTCGACGAGCCACGCGCCGATCACGCGCTCGCGGCCGAGGTGGCGGACGTCGATGAGCCGCATCACGGCGCCTTCTCGAGCACGACGATGTCCTGGAAGGACGCACCCTCGTCGCGGCCGGACCACGTGCCAGGGTGGATCGGCTCGAGCACGCGCAGCCCGTGCGTGCCGACGCGCTCGTACACCCAGCCCTCGTCGTACGCGACGGCCTCCTCGGGGACGTCGTCGCTGAGGACCGACACGTGCGCCTCGGGCTCGAGGAAGTCGAGGCCGCTGCGGCCCGACCCGATGAGCGCGCGCGACTCCGCCTCGAGCAGGAAGAACGTCGTGAACGCCCGGCCACCGGGCTTCAGCACACGAGCGGCCTCGGAGATGTAGTGCTCGGCCTCGTCCTCGAGCAGGTGCGTGAGGACGCTCGTCATGATCGCGAAGTCGAACCGCTCGTCCTCGAAGGGGAACCGGTAGTCGATCGCCTTGAACGGGCCGAGCGGGTTGTACCGGCGGTTGTAGAGGTCGGCGACCTGGAAGTGGAAGCTCTTGTGCCGCGCGTAGCGCCGCCGGCACCAGCCGATCCCCTCGCGGTTGACGTCGAACCCCTCGTACGCGCCGTCCGCGTCGAGGTAGCCCGACAGCGGGCGGGCCATCCGCCCGATCCCGCAGCCGATGTCCAGCACCGCGTGATGGGGCTGCAGGCCGCCGTGCTCGATGAAGTGCCCGAGGAACTCGTCGCCGGTCGCCACGAAGTCCGAATGGCCGACGAAGTCGAGCCGTCGCGGCGGGACCAGACGGTCCGCCCGGCCACTCAACCGGTCCTTCGCGTCGAGCGTCCTGAGCCTCACCGAGTCCCGGACGCGCTCTCCCAGAGGCTGGCGCATGAGTCGGGCATCGTAGAATCCGCGGCCATGAGCGTGCGCCTGGACCAGCCCGACCGGCCGTGGATGATGCGGACCTACGCCGGCCACTCGACGGCGGCGAAGTCCAACGAGCTGTACCGCCGGAACCTCTCGAAGGGCCAGACCGGCCTGTCGATCGCGTTCGACCTGCCCACCCAGACGGGCTACGACGCCGATCACGAGCTCGCCCGCGGCGAGGTCGGCAAGGTCGGCGTGCCGGTCGCGCACCGCGGAGACATGGCCCAGCTGCTCGACGGGATCCCGCTCGACAAGATGAACACGTCGATGACGATCAACGCGACGGCGGCCTGGCTGTTGGCGCTGTACGTCGTCGCGGCCGAAGAGCAGGGCGTGGAGCAGAAGCAGCTCGGCGGCACGACCCAGAACGACATCATCAAGGAGTTCCTGGCCCGCGGCACGTACGCGTTCCCGCCCGGA
>CADCVT010000306.1 GCA_902806215.1 uncultured Solirubrobacteraceae bacterium
CCAGCTCGGGCTCGTCGCCGCCGGCGGGGCGTGCGTCATCATGATCTTCGCGCTGCTCGAGCCCTACCGGCGCGCGCGGCTCACCGCGTTCCTCAACCCCTGGGAGGACGCGGGCGGGTCGGGCTTCCAGGCCGTGCAGGGGCAGATCGCGATGGGCTCGGGCGGGCTGTTCGGGCTCGGCCCGGGGCAGTCCGTGCAGAAGATCTTCTACCTCCCCGAGGCCCACACGGACTTCATCCTCGCCGTCATCGGCGAGGAGCTCGGCGTCTTCGGGGTGGCCGTGCTGCTGTTCCTCTACGGCCTGATCGCCTACGCGGGCCTGCGCATCGCCAAGGCCGCCCGCGAGCGCTACACGCAGCTCCTGGCCGCCGGCCTGACCGCGATGGTGCTCTGCCAGGCGTCCCTCAACGTCTTCACCGTGCTCGGCCTGGCGCCGCTGACCGGCGTGCCGCTCCCGTTCATCTCCAGCGGCTCGTCGTCGCTGCTCGTGCTGCTCGGCTCGATGGGGCTGCTGCTCAACGTGGCGAGCGGAGGCAGCAGTGGTGTGGCGCGCGCCGTACCCTCTCGCCGCGATGACTCAGGTGGTGATCGCGGCAGGGGGAACAGCGGGACACGTCGTCCCCGCGCTGTCGGTAGCGGCCGCGCTGCGGGATGAGGGCGCGTCGGTCCTCTTCGTCGGCGGTGAGCGGGCGGAGGCCGAGCTCGTCCCCGCGGCCGGCTTCGAGTTGCGCCAGATCGCCGCACGGGGGCTGAGCCGCACGAACCCGGTCGCCGCGGCCGGGGCCCTCGGGCTCGCTGCGCGCGGGACGGCGGCCGCCGCGCGGATCCTGCGCGAGGTCGGGGCCGACGTCGTCCTCGGCGGCGGGGGCTACGTCGCCGGGCCGGTCGGGCTGGCGGCGGTCGCGCAGCGGATCCCGCTCGTGCTGACCGAGGCCGACTCGCACCTCGGCTTCGCCAACCGGCGCCTCGCGCCGTTCGCGCGGCGGGTGTGCCTCGCGTTCCCGATCGACGGGCGCACGGGCGACAAGTACCTCGTCACAGGGCGCCCGGTGCCGCCGCCGGCCACCGACCGCGCCGCGGCGCGCGAGCTGTTCGGCATCGGCCCGGACGAGCGGTGCGTGCTCGTCTTCGGCGGGTCGCTCGGCGCGCGCTCGATCAACGAGGCGGCCGTCGAGGCGTTCCGCGACGTGCCCTACCGCGTGCTCCACGCCGCGGGCCGGCGCGACTACGACGCGCTGGTGGAGCGCGTACCTGCCGGCGGCGGCTACGACCTGCGGCCGTACATCGACGAGTTCGCCGAGGCCCTGCTTGCGTGCGATCTCGTCGTCGCGCGGTCTGGCGGATCGATCGCCGAGGTGACCGCGCACGGCCGCCCGGCGATCCTCGTCCCGTATCCGCACGCGACGGCCGACCACCAAACTGGGAACGCCCGCTGGATGGAGCAGGCCGGCGCGGCGATCGTCGTCGCCGACGCGTCGCTGACGCCGGAGCGCCTGCGCGCAGAGGTCGACGGGCTCCTGCTCGACGAGGCCCGGCTGCGCGCGATGAGCGCAGCGTCCGCGGTACTCGGGCGGCCCGACGCGGCCCAGGCCGTCGCGCGGCAGATCCTCGCCGCCGCGCAGGCCTGAGAGCGCCGAACGTACGTCGTGCCGGGCTATAGCCCGGCTGCGCGTACGTTCGCGGGCACTACGGGGTCCAGCGGTCGCCGGCGGGCGTGAGCACGAGCTCGTGCGTCATCGCGCGCGGCTGCTGCCTGGCGAGGTACTCGACGGCCTCGGCGATGAGGACCTGATCGGCCAGGGAGTCCTTCGGTGTGTCGGCGGTGAACGACGCGGTCTTCGGCGACTCGATCGTCGCGTCGACGATGAGCAGCGCGACGTGGATGCCCTGCTCGCGCAGCTCCTGGGCGGCGGCGTGAGTGACCGCGCGCGTCGCGGCGGCTCCCGCCGACCACATGCCGCGACCCGGCATCGCGCGGCGCGAGGAGCCGCCGGTGATCTGGATGAGCGTCCCGCCGCCATGGCTGCTCAGCGCCCGGGCTCCCTCGCTGAGGAACACGAAGGCCTGCTCGCTGACGGCGCTCGACCAGCCGCGCATGCCCGCGAGCGTCCCGGCGACGATCGGCCCGCCGCCGAACGCGGTCTCGCCCTCGGGCGGCTTCGCGGCGCTCGCGGCGTTGACGATGAGCGACGGCGGGCTGAGCTCGTCGGCGGCCTGGGCGAGCGCCTCGCGCAGCGAGCGCGGGTCGCTCGCGTCGGCCTGGAGCGCGAGGACGCGCCGGTCGCGGATCTGCTCGACGGTCTCCTGGCTGCGGGCGACGCCGGCGACGCGCCAGCCCCGGTCGTTGAGGTGGTCGATGATCGCGCCGCCGAGATTGCGGGCGCCGATGACGACGGCGGTGCCAGGCATGGCGCTCACACTAGTGTCATGAGCCGGAAACTCGGCGCCACCAGCTGCGACCGACTTTCCGCCTCAGGACACTAGGCTCACCGCCGGATGAGCGACGACTGGACCGGACGGCGGCTGCACTTCGTCGGCATCGCGGGGGCAGGGCTCAGCGCGTACGCGCTCGCCGCGCGGACTCTCGGCGCCGACGTCACCGGCTCGGACCGTGCCGACTCCCCGTACCTCGTGCGGATCCGCGAGGCGGGGATCGTCCCCGTCATCGGCCACGCCGCCGAGAACGTCCCGGCCGACGCGGAGGTCGTCGTCTCGACGGCGATCCCGGCCGACAACCCGGAGATCGTCGTCGCTCGCGAGCGAGGGCAGACGGTGATGAACCGCGCGGCGTTCCTGCGACAGCTCACCCAGCTGCGCCGGACGATCGCGGTGGCCGGCGCCCACGGCAAGACCACGACGTCGTCGATGGTCGCCCACGCGCTCCTCGAGTGCGGCCTCGATCCCGGCTACCTCATCGGCGGCACGCTCTCGACGACCGGTTACAACGGCGCGTGGGCGAGCGGCGAATGGCTCGTGGTCGAGGCCGACGAGTCCGATCGGTCGTTCCTCGAGCTCGACGTCGACGTGGCCGTCGTCACGAACGTCGAGCTCGACCACCACACGGAGTACGGATCGCGCCTGGACCTCGACGAGGCCTACCGGACGTTCCTCGCGGGCGCGCCCGTCGCGGTGCTCCCGGAGGACGACGCGGCCGTTCGCGTCCTCCGTGACGGCAGCACGGAGCTCTTCTCGCTCGCCGACGCGCCGCCGCTGGCCGTGCCCGGCGAGCACAACCGGCGCAACGCGGCCGCCGCCCTCGTCGCGTGCGTGGTCGCCGGTGCCGACCGCGAGCAGGCCGCCGCCGCGCTCGGGACGTTCCGCGGGGCCGGGCGGCGGTTCGAGGAGATGGGGAGGACGACAAACGGCGCGCTCGTCGTGGACGACTACGCGCACCACCCGACCGAGGTCGCCGCGACGATCGCGGCGGCGCGGGAGCGAGCGACCGGCCGCGTCGTCGCGATCTTCCAGCCGCACCTCTACTCGCGCACGCAGCACCTGCACCGCGAGTTCGGCGCCGCCCTGGCGACCGCCGACGTCCCGGCCGTCCTCGAGGTCTACCCGGCGCGCGAACGCGCCGAGGACTTCCCCGGGGTCAGCGGGCGCCTCATCGCCGAGGCGGCGGCCGACGCAGGCGGGGGAAAGCCCGTCCTCTGGCTCCCCGGCTTCGACGACGCCGAGCGCGTCCTCCGGACCCAGCTCCGAGAGGGAGACCTCCTCCTCGTCCTCGGAGCCGGCAACGTCGACGACCTGGGCCGCCGCCTCGTCGCGCCCTGAGCAGGGATCTTTGGGCGCGGACCTCCCCAGAACCGGGGAGGGGTCTGACCCCTCCCCACTTTTTGTGAGGAGGGGTCTGGCCCCTCCCCACTTTTTCTGAGGAGGGGTCTGACCCCTCTGCGGTTCTGGGGAGGGGACGCGTCCGAGCCGTCGAACAGGGTTCCGTAATGCGCCGGATCCCGTCGCCGCCTGGCCGGACGCTGCCCATCGTCGCTGCCGTCTTCGTGCTCCTCGCTGGAGCGGGCTTCTGGCTGCGCGACTCCGGCTTCTTCGCCGTCGAGCGCGTGGAGGTCCTCGGGGTGAGCGGACCGGACGCCGGCAAGGTCGCCCAGGCGCTCCGTCGTGCCGCCCGGGACCAGACCACGCTGCACCTCGACCGCGACGCGCTCCTGCAGGCCGTCGAGCGCTACCCGACGGTCGGCGACGTCGAGCTCGACCGCGAGATCCCCAATGAGCTCACGATCACCGTCCTCGAGCGCCGGCCCGTCGCGACCGTCACCGTCCACGGCCGCAAGGTGCCGCTCACCGCCGACGGACGTCTGCTAGAAGGCGCCACGGCCGCGTCGAACCTCCCTGCGCTCGCGGTCAAGGGCGATCCCGGCGCCAGGATCAGCGACGAGGAGGCGAAGCGGCTGCTCGCCATCGTCGCCGCCGCGCCGTCCCCGCTGCGCAGCCGCGCCCGCCGCGCCTACCAGGGCCGCCATGGCCTGACCCTCGCCATGAACAAGGGTCCGAGCCTCTACTTCGGCAGCACCAAGGCGCTCGACCGCAAGTGGCAGGCCGCCGCTCGCGTGCTCGCCGATCCGAGCACCGAGGGCGCCCGCTACGTCGACGTCCGCGTCCCGGACCGCGCCGCCGTCGGTGGTCTCGCGCCGCTCGCGCCCGAGGAGCCGACGACTCCCGGGGTCACGCCTGACCCGGCAGCACCCGTCACACCCGGGGCACCCGACCCGGCCGTCCCCGTCACGCCTGCTCCGACACCCGAACCCTCAGCTTGAGGTTGAACCCGCCCGAAAGGTGTTTCTCCTGCACACCTTGAGACTTCCGGGTTTCGCAACCTCCGTTGCACGGCTAGACTCCGCGTTGACTTTGGCCGTTCCCCGTGCATACCGTGATTTTGACGGGCAGACGGTCTTGCCTGCCAAAACTCTCAACGCTAACTCGAAGGTCGGACGCTAGACATGGAATCCAGCGGCAGCTACCTCGCCGTGATCAAGGTCGTCGGCGTCGGCGGCGGCGGTACCAATGCGGTCAACCGCATGGTCGACGCCGGCCTGCGCGGCGTGGAGTTCATCGCGGCGAACACGGACGCGCAGGCGCTGGCCATGTGCGACGCCGACATCAAGCTCAACATCGGCCACGACCTGACCAAGGGTCTGGGCGCGGGCGCGAACCCCGATGTGGGCACCGGCGCCGCGCACGAGTCGCGCGACGACATCAAGGAGGCGCTCAAGGGCGCGGACATGGTGTTCGTCACGGCGGGCGAGGGCGGCGGCACCGGCACGGGCGCCGCGCCCGTCATCGCCGAGATCGCCAAGGAGGAGATCGGCGCGCTCACCGTCGGCGTCGTCACCAAGCCGTTCGGCTTCGAGGGCTCGCAGCGCACGCGCCAGGCCGACGAGGGGATCGCGCGTCTGCGCGAGGTCGTCGACACGCTCATCGTCATCCCCAACGAGAAGCTGCTCGCCATCGTCGAGCGGCGGACGAGCATCCTCGACGCGTTCCGCCTCGCCGACGACGTCCTGCGGCAGGGCGTCCAGGGCATCACCGACCTGATCACCATCCCGGGCCTGATCAACCTCGACTTCGCCGACGTCCGGACGATCATGTCCGACGCCGGCAGCGCGCTCATGGGCATCGGCACCGCGAC
>CADCVT010000307.1 GCA_902806215.1 uncultured Solirubrobacteraceae bacterium
CACTACGGTGGCTCAGCACCGCTCCGCGCTCGCAGGCCATGATGGCGGCCAGCTCCCGGCTAACGGCATCAGTGAGGGACTCAGCGAGAACACGCCGCGTCTCACTCGGTGCAGAGGCCCTCGTCGTATGCGGTGCTTGATCGCGGTCGGCGACAGACCGAGCCCGATCATCTCAACCTACGAGATCAGGTCCTTCTGCCGGGCGGCAACGAGCGCAATCGCTTCGTCGACTTGATGTGTCTCAGGCACCCGCAACTCGACCCGCGTCGTTGGGGTCTCACGCGGGTCGAGTTGTTCGCTCGCGCTCACCCGCGGGAGCCAACCACGCGGCGGGGGAGCGCCAAAGCGACCGGGGCTCTTTCGTCACGGAGCTGTTGTCGACCCGGCACGAACCACGACAGCTCGTACGCTCCCCGACCGCATGCGCGTCTGGGTCGACCTCACGAACACCGCCCATCCGGTGGTCCTCAAGCCGCTCGTCGACGTCCTCGAAGAGCGCGGGGACGAAGTGCTGCTGACGGCGCGGCCTCTGAGTCACACGCTCGAGCTGCTCGACGACTGGGGGCACGCGTACACGGCGCTCGGGGAGTACGGCGGGGCGAAGCGGGTCGACAAGGCGAAGCAGGCGGCGAGAAGAGCCGCGCTGATGACCAAGTGGGGACGCAAGCACGGGCCGTTCGACGCGGCGATCGCGCACGGGTCAACCGACCTGCCCGTCGCGTCAAGACTCCTGCGGATCCCGAACACGACGATGTTCGACTACGAGTGGGCGACCGCGCAGCACAGCGTCAACTGCCGGCTCGCGAACCGCGTCCTCGTCCCGGACGCCATTCCGCCCGAGCGGCTCCGGCGCTACGGCGCGACCGCGAAGAAGCTCGTCCGGTACCCCGGACTGAAGGAGGAGTACGTCCTCCACGACTTCGAGCCCGACCCCGGCGTCCCCGACGCGCTCGGCCTCGACCGCGCCCAGCCGATCGCGGTCATCCGCACCGCGCCGAGCTACGCGCTCTACCTCGGAGGGCGCGAGGCCGAGCTCCTCCCCGACCTCATCCGGCACCTGCACGGCCAGGGAGCCCAAGTGGTCGTGCTCGCGCGCAACGACGATCAGCGACAGCAGGCGCGAAAGCTGGAGCTCGACCGCGTGGTCGTTCCCCAGCGAGCGGTGGAGAGCCGCAGCCTCGTCGCGTTCGCCGACATCCTCGTCAGCGCCGGAGGCAGCATGAACCGAGAGGCGGCGGCGCTCGGGACTCCGGTCTGGTCGATGTTCGACGGCCGCCTAGGCGGAGTCGACGAACAGCTGATCGAGGAAGGCCGCCTCCAGATGCTCGAACGAGTGGAGCAGGTCGAGGTCACCAAACGACAAGAGACCGGAAAGCCACTCACCACGAGGGACCCAGCACAGCTGCTGGAGCTGGCTCTCCCTGACTGACGCAGTTGTTCGGCCCGGAAAAGCGTCAGCCGTCGACCGTCGCCATCCCGGTCGAGTCGTAGCGATCGCCGACGGCCGAAGGAAGCTCCGCATCGATCCGAGCGACGTCGTCCGAGGACAAGACCACGGAAGCCGCCGAGAGGTTCTCCTCCAGGTACGTCCGCCGCTTCGTCCCCGGGATCGGCACGAGATCGGAACCCTGCGCGAGCACCCACCCCAGAGCGAGCTGCCCCGGAGTGCAGCCCTTCTCCCCCGCGAGCTCCTCGACCTTCGCGGCAAGCGCGAGGTTCGCCTCCAGGGCCGACCCCTGGAAACGCGGCCCGTGCCGCCGGAAGTCGCCGGCCTCGAGCTCGTCCGGCGACCTGAAGCGCCCGCTGAGGAACCCGCGCCCGAGCGGCGAGTACGCCACGAAGCCGATCCCGAGCTCACGGCACGTCGGGAGGATCTCGGCCTCGGGGTCGCGCGTCCACAGCGAGTACTCGGTCTGCAGCGCGGTGATCGGGTGCACCGCGTGGGCACGGCGGATCGTCTCCGGCGCGGCCTCGCTCAGCCCGAGATGCCGCACCTTCCCCTCGGAGACCAGATCCCCCATCGCCCCGACCGTCTCCTCGATCGGCGTGTTCGGGTCGACGCGGTGCAGGTAGTAGAGGTCGACGTGATCGGTGCCGAGCCGCCGGAGCGAGCCCTCGATCGAGCGGCGCACGTTCTCCGGCGAGCCGTCGAGGACGCGGTTCGTCGGGTTGTCCTCGGTCGGCGCGAAGCGGATGCCGAACTTCGTCGCGATCGTCACCTCGTCGCGCCGGCCCGCGAGTGCCTTGCCGAGCAGCTCCTCGTTGGTGAACGGCCCGTACATCTCGGCCGAGTCGAGGAACGTGCAGCCGAGCTCGATGGCCCGGTGGATGGTGGCGATGGCCTCGCCCTCGTCGGCGGTGCCGTAGAAGGCTGACATCCCCATGCAGCCGAGCCCCAGCTCGGAGACGGCGAGATCACCCAGGTTGCGCTGCTTCATGCAGCGAGTGTGTCAGTCCCGGCCGGCGTGGATGAGCTCCTCGACGGCCTCGTCGGGCTCCTCGACCTCGGGCGACTGCCGGCGCAGCCCCAGGACGGAGAAGTGACGGGCCTTGAGGATCTCGAGCTCGTAGACCATGTAGACCGAGCCCAGCAGGACGAACAGCCCCGCGCCGCCGCAGATGAGCGCGTTGCCGGTGTCGAACTCGCCGAGCGGCCGCGGGGGAACGAACCGCAGCAGCATCGCGTAGCCGGCGAGCACCGCGGCCCACAGGTGCAGGTAGGCGGCGGTCTTGCGCTGGCTCAGGCCGATGCGCATGAACCGGTGGTAGAAGTGGTTCTGGTCGGGAGCCCACGGCGCGCGCTTGTACTTCAGGCGCTTGGCGACGACGAACGACGTGTCGAGGATCGGCACGGCCATGATCAAGAGCGGCGCGGCCAGGGCGATCGTCGCCGGCGTCTTGAGCACGCCTTCGACGGCGAGCGACCCGAGCACGAACCCGAGTGTCAATGCTCCGGTGTCCCCCATGAAGATCTTCGCCGGGTGGTAGTTGTGGCGCAGGAAGCCGAGCGTCGCGCCGCAGACGATCGCCGCGAGCGCCGCCGCCTCCACGCGCCCGAACGACATCGCGAGGACGCACAGGGCGGCGCTGGCGATCGCGACGATCCCCGCCGCGAGGGCGTCCATCCCGTCGATGAGGTTCACGAGGTTCGCGACGATGGCGATCCACGCGAGCGTCAGCGGGATCCCGAGCCAGCCGGGGACGTCGAACGAAACGAACGGCAGCCCGATGCGCTCGAACTCCATCCCGTAGACCACGACCGGGATGAGCGCCGCGCAGAGGACCAGCAGCATCTTCTTCGACGCGCTGAGGCCGCGCAGGTCGTCGTAGAGGCCGAGCGCGGCGACGACGGGAACGCCGATGAGGATCCCCTCGATCGGGCCGCCACGGCCCTCGACGAAGATCAGCGCCGGAACGAGGATGCCGACGGCGATCGCGAGGCCGCCGATCCGGGGGATCGGGCGCGTGTGCACGCGCGGCCGATCGCGTCCGGGCATGTCGAACGCCCCGAGGCGGATGGCGACGCGGGCGACCAGCGGCGTGAGCAGCATGACCAGCAGCGCCGCCACCAGGAGGCCCCACGCGATCCCGGTCTCGTCCGCTAGCGCGTCGAGCGTGTCGGCGAACGACATGGCGTCATCATTCCACGCCGGGGCATGACCCCCTGTCCGATGGGCGTGCCCGGCGCCGCTGGCGGCTTGGCGCCCGCTCGCGATTGCGCCCGCAGGGACGCGGGGATGCCGCCGCCGTGACCGTCTCCGTCCTGACCCTCGTCCGTGGTCGCGCGGCCCATCTCGCGAACCTCGTGCGCGGGCTCGCGGCGCAGTCCGTGACGCCGGACGAGCTCGTGATCGCGCACATGGGCGGGCCCGCCGTCGCCGTCCCCGACGACGTCCCGTTCTCGGTCCGCGTTGTCGACGCGCGCAGCGAGGACGAGGCTCTGCCGCTCGCCGCCGCCCGCAACCGCGCGGCGCAGGCCGCCCGCGGCGACGCGCTCGTCTTCCTCGACGTCGACTGCATCCCGGGGACGGATCTCGTCGGGACGTACGCGTCGGCGGTGTCCGACGCGGTGCTCATGGGC
>CADCVT010000308.1 GCA_902806215.1 uncultured Solirubrobacteraceae bacterium
CGTGCACGACGATCGGCCTCGCGGACACGCTCGCCCGCACGACGCTCGGCGTCGCGGGCGCGGTCGCGCGCCTCGGCCACGCGCTCGTCGGCGGACTCGACACGGGACGCGACGCGACGCGCACGCCCCTCGGCGCGCGCATCCACCCGCGCGACGGCCTGCTCGGCCGCCCGCTCGGCGGTACGCGCACGACGCTCGGCCTCGCGGACGCGCTCGCCCGCCCGACGCTCTGCGTCGCGCGCACGGTCGCGCGCCTCGGCCACGCGCTCGTCGGCGGACTCGACACGGGACGCGACGCGACGCGCACGCTCCTCGGCGCGCACGGCACGACGCTCCGCCTCGAGCACGCGCTCGGACGCCGCGACCAGCTCGGCCTCCACCTCGCGCGGCGCCTGCGGCGCACGCTGCTCGACGTCGGGACGCGCGACACCCGCCGCACGACGACGCGGGCCCGGGCGGTGAGGCACCAGGCCGGCCTCGCGGACGGCAGCGTCGAACGACCCGTCGAACAGGCGCTTGGCGGAGTTGAGCGACGGCCAGCGCTCACCGGTCTCCGGATCGCCCAGGCGGTAGCGCTCGATGCGCCACTCCTGCGCACGCCAGCGTGCGAGCGACGGGTTCCAGTCAGCGGTGGACGGCGGCTCGCCGTACAGCGCGTTCCAACGGAGGATCTTCTCGATGACCTGCTCGCGGGTAAGGGCGTTCTTCCGAACCCCGCCCGCGAGAACCACGGACGGAGTCATGGATCACGCTCCGTCCGCTAGGTGCTCGTGCGCAGGTCGTTGGACGCCGGCCGCTGCTCGTACTGGAACGACGGGACGCCCGCGAGTGCGGTCGTCTTGTGCGTCGGGATCCAGAGGCGGCAGGCCATGAGGACGAAGGAAAGTAGGGCACGAAGCGGCCGTTGTCCAGAGCAATCAGCCGCCGCGGGTTCGAACCCACTGATCACATCGACTGCCAATCGACGACCCAGGCTCCCGTCCCGCGTCGGTGTCCGACGTAGAGCGCGCCGCCCCAGCCGACCTCGAACCCAGTCTTGGCGTCCGTGTCGACCTGGAGGACGAACTCGACGTCGTCGGCACCGCCCCAGCCGACCTCGTGCTGCACGGTGGCGGGCCAGCCGCCGGCCTTCAGACCCCGCGCGACCTCCGGAGCGTCGTCGTCGCCGACGTCGTCCCACCCATCGAGCAGGTCGTGGGGGATGTCGTCGCGTGCCGGCCAGTCTTCGATCTCGCTCCACCGCACGGGGAACGGCTGGTACGTGGACGGCGCGCCCGACGGCGCCTTCGAATCGGCGGCCCGCTCGGGCGCGTCGAGCGGCACGAGGTTGTCGAGCGTCGGGTAGGTGCGGAGACACCAGTGCTCGCCGTTCGGCGCGTCGATCGGGAGCTCCGCCGGGCCGAGGAAGAGGGTGAGCAGTGCGACGCCCGCCAGCGCGTCCGGCACCACCGGCAGCTCGCCGACGTTCAGCTGGAGGAGCGCGTGCATCGGCGCGCCGTCCTGGGCGGGCCACGTCTCGCCCGGCGCCGCGACCGCGACCCGCGCCATCCACGACGTCAGCGGGTCCTCGGGCGGACGGAACCCGCCGACCTGACCGACCGACGCGGGACGGCGAAGCGCAGCCAGTTCGGGTGACACGTCCACGGTTGTCAGAATGCCAGCCATGCCCCTCGAGTTCGCCGAGCGGATCTCACGGATCCCCGTCTATCCCGTCGCCGGCGGCTACGCGCTTCCCGACGACGTCGCCCTGCTGGCCTCCAACGAGTCGCCGGACCCGCCGCTGCCGCAGGTCGTCGAGGCGATCTCGCGCGCGGCGACGAACCTCAACCGGTATCCGGACCCGAGCAACGCGCGGCTGCGCGGCAAGCTCAGCGACCGCTACGGCGTGCCCGCCAACCGGATCGCGCTCGGCAACGGCAGCGTGGAGCTCCTGCTCGCCGCGGGGGAGGCGCTGCTCGAGCCCGGCGCGGAGATCGTCTACGCGTGGCCGAGCTTCTCCGTCTACCCGCACCTCGCGGCGGCGTCGGGCGCGCGGGCGATCACGGTCGACCTCGACGACACCGACACGCACGACCTCGACGCGATGCTCGCCGAGATCACCGTGGCCACGCGGATGGTCATCGTCTGCAACCCGAACAACCCGACGTCGACGGCGCTGCCGCTCGACCGGATCGCGGCGTTCGTCGAGAAGGTCCCGCCGCACGTCGCGGTGATCCTCGACGAGGCCTACTGCGAGTTCAACCTGCTCGACGACCCGGACGCGTCGATCCCGCTGCTCGAGCAGCACCCGAACCTCGTCCTGCTGCGGACGTTCTCGAAGATCTACGGCCTGGCCGGGCTGCGCGTCGGTTTCGCGCTCGCGGGAAGCGAGCGGTTCGCGCAGGCGGTCAACCAGGTCCGGCAGCCGTTCTTCTGCAACTCGCTGGCGCAGGCCGCGGCGATCGAGGCGCTCAAGCACCAGGACGCGGTCGCCGAGCGCGTCGAGCGCGCGATCGTCGCGCGCGTCGAGCTTCAGTCCGAGCTCGAGGGAATGGGCCTTCGCGTCGCCGAGTCGCAGGCGAACTTTTGCTGGTTGCATCTGCCCGAGAACGTTGCCGAGTCTGATGTCGTAAGCGCGCTGAAGGACCAGGGGATCCTCGTCCGCGCTGGCGCCGCGCTCGGTCGCGAGGGAGCCATGCGGGTGACCTACGGGCGGCCAGACGAGAACGCCCGGTTCCTGCGCGCGCTGGGCGAGCTCGTCAAGTAGCCGCCAGTTCGAGCGAACGCGCCCGTTCAGAGACGTGTGCGCCCGTTCATCTTGTCTTCGCTGATCGCTGTCTGCCTGTCGACGACCGCCACCGCGTTCGCCCAAGAGGTCACGCTTCCGGTGATCGGCACCGAGACGCCGCGCGGCACGGGGTCGACGACCGCGCTCGCGCCCGTGGTGCCCACGGCGAAGACGCTGGACGGTCTCGTCGCCGACTGGACCGGCGCGGGCACCGGGTTCGCCGGGACGATCGTGCGCTCGCACGGCGAGCTCGTCTACACCGACCACCTCTTCGACGCGTTCGGCGCCGACGACGGCAAGGACGCCGAGCGTCTCTCCCGCTCGGACGCCTACACCGAGACGATGCCCGAGACCTACCGGCTCGAGGCGCTCGCCCAGAACGACCCCGCCGGCCAGTTCGGGATCCCGGCTCCCGAGCAGCTCAGGTACGAGCAGAACTACGGTGACCTCGACCGCGCGGACACCGCCGACCTGCGCGAGGTCCGCGTCGCCGCCGACGGCACCGCGCTCCAGCTGCTCGCCCGCACCACGACGATGACCGCGCAGGGCCAGACGGCGCTCGTCGTGCTGCTCGACACCGAGGCGGGCGACACCGAGCGCGACGTCCCGTTCGGGACCGGCCTCAAGACGAAGCGCGCCGAGTACGCCGCCCAGATCGCCGGCGACACCGGCACGCTCGTCGACCTTCGCGACGGCAGCCAGACGACGTTCGCCGCGACGACGAACCCGGACGGCTGGGCCAACGCGATCGAGGCCGCGATCCCGCTCGCCGACGCTCGCGCGATCGCCGTGACGGCCCGCAAGCCGGGCGAGCCGATCGCCAACGTCGCCTTCCGCACCGCCGAGCCCGTGCGCGAGAACTTCGACAAGCACCAGGCCCTCGCGCTGCACGCCGGCACGATCGACGACTTCTTCGCCGCGATCGACGTGAGCGCACTGCAGGCCGGTGCCACCGAGCGCTGGAACCCGCGCCCCGGCTACCACGAGGCGCAGTTCACGAGCACCGAGCCGCTCAGCCGCGAGACCGGGCTGGAGGGCATCGTCCAGCCGTACGGCATCTACTTCCCGGAGTCGTACGATCCGTCGAAGGCGACGCCGCTTCAGCTGTGGCTTCACTGGCGCGGCGGCACCGCGCACTCGGCCGGCGCCGCGACGCCGGGCGTGTTCCGCGACCTCGGCGAGCGCCACGACACGATCGTCGTCTCGCCGCGCGGGCGCGGCACGTCGTCGTGGTACGTGGGCCGCGGGCACCTCGACGTCGAGGAGGTCTGGGCCGACATCCATGACCGGTTCAAGCTCGACGAGCGGCGCCGCTACGTCGCCGGGCACTCGATGGGCGGGTTCGGCTCGTTCCTCATGAGCGTCACGCATCCGGACTGGTTCGCCGCCGCGCTGCCGGCGTCGCCGCCGTCGACGCAGGGCGCGTGGACGGGACTCGACTTCGAGGGCTGCGACGAGATGCAGTTCGACGGGACCTCGCCCTGCTACACCGAGGCCAACGGCGGCGACCCTCGCGCGCAGCACCACCGGCGCCTGCTCGAGAACGTCCGCCACGTCCCGATCGCGACGTACCACGGCACCGCCGACGAGCTCGTCCCGTCGACCGGCGTCGTGCGCCAACACGAGCGGCTGACCGAGCTCGGCTACCGCAACCGGCTGTACCTGTTCCACGCGCAGGAGCACTTCGGCCCGCCGGTGTGGGACCAGTGGGGCGAGGGCGCGCGGTACATGCACCGCTTCGCGATCCCGGAGACGCCGGCGCGGGTGACGCACGTGCGCGACATGCCGTTCGAGCGCGCGACCGAGCGCGTCAACAGCGGCGGCATGCCGCTCGACTTCGACTTCGGCCGCCAGCACTGGCTGCGCGCGCTCGAGCCGGTCGACGCGGTCACCGGCCGCCCGACGTTCGACGGCGTCACGAAGGCCGTCCCCGCGACCGAGCCGCTGAAGGTCCCCGAGGCCGGCGGCCCGGCGAGCACCGACAACGCCGGCCCGTACACGATGACCGGCCTGGCGTGGGAGCAGAACCCGCTCGCCGCGCTGCCGGCGAAGCAGAACGCGTTCGAGGCGACGATCGCCGGCGCGCGCGCCGCGACGATCGACACCGACCGGATGGCACTGGCGGCGAAGGTGCCGATCACCGGCAAGGTCACCACCGACGCCCCGCTGACGCTGACGCTCGTCAACGACCGCAAGAGCCGCACGATCGAGCTCCCGGCCGGCACGACGACCTTCACGACGAGGATGTAGCCCGCGCGGCAGGCCGGTTCGCGAGCTGACCGTGACGCGGCAGCGATCGCCCCGGCCGCCGTGTGGGATGTGCCACACTGGCGCCGTCTCATGAGCGTCCAGCCCGCCACGAGCCGTACCTTCTATGCCGCGGGCTACGCCTACACCTGGCGATTTCGCTAGGCGCTCGGCCTCATATTCCGGCTCGCCGAGCGCCGTCGTGATCTGAGCAGTCGCCGTGACTGCACCCACCCAGGCGTAGGAAAGAAGAGGACCGAAGAACCATGATGATCGTGATGCAGCCGGCAGCGACGGAGGAGGAGATCCAGTCGGTCGTCGCTCGCGTCGAGGCCGTCGGAGCGCACGTCCACCTCAGCCGTGGCGAGGAGGTGACCGTCATCGGCGCCGTGGGCGACCGCGAGCACGTCGCCCGTCTCGGGCTCGACAGCGCGCCCGGCGTCGACAAGGTCGTCCCCATCCTCAAGCCGTACAAGCTCGCCTCGACCCAGCTCAAGCACGGCGCGCCGTCGGTGCTCGAGATCGGCGGCAAGAAGATCGGCGGCGAGCACTTCGCGCTGATCGCCGGGCCGTGCACCGTCGAGTCGCGCGACCAGACGCTCGAGACGGCGCGCATCGTGGCCGCGGCCGGGGCGACGATGCTGCGCGGCGGCGCCTACAAGCCGCGCACGAGCCCGTACGCCTTCCACGGCCTGGGCGAGGCCGGTCTCGAGCTGCTCGCCGAGGCCAAGGCGCGCACGGGCCTGCCGATCGTCACCGAGCTCATGGACCAGCGCGACCTCGAGCCGGTCCTGCAGGTCGCCGACGTGATCCAGGTCGGCGCGCGGAAAATGCAGAACTACACCCTGCTCACCGAGCTCGGCCGCGCAGGCCGCCCCGTCCTGCTCAAGC
>CADCVT010000309.1 GCA_902806215.1 uncultured Solirubrobacteraceae bacterium
AAGTACCACCACGGCGCGCAGGGCTCCTACCAGCTGCCGTCGGGCGAGGCGATCCTCGTCAACCTCGAGTCGAACCCGTCGCACCTCGAGTTCGTCGACCCCGTCGTGGTCGGGGCGACGCGCGCGGCGCAGACGACCCGCCAGGGCCCGCACGCCCACCAGGACACGAGCGCCGCGGTGCCGGTCCTGCTGCATGGCGACGCCGCGTTCCCGGGTCAGGGCGTGGTCGCGGAGACGCTCAACCTCCAGGCGCTCGACGGCTACCAGGTCGGCGGCACCGTCCACATCATCACGAACAACCAGGTGGGCTTCACGACCGAGCCCGACGACTCGCGCTCGACGCGCTGGGCGTCGGACCTGGCCAAGGGCTTCGACGTCCCGATCATCCACGTCAACGCCGACGATCCCGCCGCCTGCATCTCCGCGGTGCGCCTCGCCTTCGCGTTCCGCCAGGAGTTCGGCCACGACGTCGTCATCGACCTCATCGGCTACCGCCGCTACGGCCACAACGAGGCCGACGAGCCCGCCTACACGCAGCCCGAGATGTACGCGAAGATCAAGGGCAAGAAGCGCGTCGCCGACCTCTTCGCCGAGCGCCTGATCGAGCAGGACGTCGTCAAGACCGAGGACGTCGAGCAGCGCAAGTCCGAGATCTGGGACGAGCTCACGAGTCTCCACCAGGAGCTCAAGGCCGCGATCAAGGCCGCCGCCGAGGAGGGCTCGGTCGAACAGCCCACCGGCGAGTACCAGCTCGACCGCTCGCCGTCGCCCGAGGTCAAGACCGCGGTCTCGGCCGAGCGTCTCCAGGCGCTCAACGAGGAGCTCCTCCGCACGCCCGAGGGCTTCACCGTCCACCCCAAGCTCGTCCGCCAGCTCGAGAAGCGCGCGAAGGCGCTCGGCGAGGAGGGCGGCATCGACTGGGCGCACGCCGAGGCGCTCGCCTACGCGTCGCTGCTCACCGAGGGCACCCCGGTCCGCCTCACCGGCCAGGACGTCGAGCGCGGCACGTTCTCGCAGCGTCACCTCGTCCTGCACGACGCGAAGACCGGGCAGAGCGTCTGCCCGATCCAGAACCTCCCGGGCGCGCTCGCGCCGTTCGAGCTGCACAACTCGCCGCTGAGCGAGATCGCCGCCGTCGGCTTCGAGTACGGCTACTCGCAGGAGGCGCCGGAGACGCTCGTGCTGTGGGAGGCGCAGTTCGGCGACTTCGTCAACGGCGCGCAGGTCATCATCGACCAGTTCATCGTGTCGGGCCTGGCCAAGTGGGGCCAGACGTCACGGCTCACCCTGCTGCTGCCGCACGGCTACGAGGGCTCGGGCCCGGAGCACTCCTCCGCGCGCCTGGAGCGCTTCCTCGCGCTCGCCGCCGAGGGCAACATCCGCGTCGCGAACCTGACCACGCCGGCCCAGTACTTCCACCTGCTGCGCCGCCAGGCGCGGATCGCCAAGCAGCGCCCGCTCGTCGTCATGACCCCGAAGTCGCTGCTGCGCCTGCCGCAGGCGACGAACCGCATCGAGCACCTGTCGGAGACCAAGTTCTTCCCGGTGCTCGGCGAGCCGCGCGTCGCGATCGAGGAGGTCAAGCGCCTCGTCCTGTGCACCGGCAAGGTCTACTACGACCTCGTCCACTCGCCGTCGCGCGAGGGCAACACGGGCGTCGCGATCGGCCGCGTCGAGCTGCTGTACCCGTTCCCCCAGGCCGAGGTCCTCGAGCTCATCAACACCTACCCGAACCTCGAAGAGGTCGTGTGGGCGCAGGAGGAGCCGCGCAACAAGGGCGCGCGCGCGTACATGTTCCCGCGCCTCATGCAGATCATGCCGGAGCACCTCGAGTTCGGCTACATCGGCCGTCCCGAGCGCGCCTCGCCGGGCGAGGGCTACCCCGCCGCCCACGTCGCAGAGCAGTCCCGGATCGTCGACACCGCACTCGATCTGAACAAGCCGGTCTCGCAGTTCCCCCGGAAGCTTCCGGGCGACCGCTAGACGCGCGTTGCCTGACGTCCTTCGCCCGCTGTTCGACCAGGTCGTGATCAAGGAGCTCGAGCCCGAGCGGATGCGCAAGTCCGGGCTGCTCGTCCCTCAGGGGACGCACGACCTGCCACCGAACGAGGGGATCGTGCTCGCCGTCGGCGACGGTCCTCCCGATCTCGTCGACTTCAAGATGCCGGTGCACGTCGGCGACCACGTCGTGTTCCCGCGGTCGGCCGGCGTGTGGGTCGAGGTCGAGGACGAGCGGCTGCTCGTCTGCCGCGTCCGCGAGATCCTCGGCGTGATCGAGTCCGGCTAGCGGGTCAGGCCACCTAGTCGATCACGCGGCCGACGACGATCCGCTTGACCTTGCCGGTCTTCGAGATGAGGAAGTCGGTGACGACGCGGCCGGGCACGAACGAGCCGATGTAGCAGTGGTCGAGGCCGAACTCGACCCTGCAGGTGGCTCGCCTGACCTTGGCGTCGACCGCGGCGCGGGTCGAGCCGATCCCGATGCCGTTCGAAAGCCGCTCGGTCTTGCTCGTCGTGGTGACACTGAGCATCCTCGAGCTGCTCCTCGTGCCGTCGAAGGACATCTCGGTGAGCCCGTAGCGCAGGACGCGGACCCGCCCGATGATCTCGTCGCGCTCGATGGTGGACTCCGACGGCTCCCCGAGCTCGTCCTGGACCGCCGTGACGGTCATGCCGAGCCGCACGCCCTTCATGCCCTCCTGCGGGACGATCGTCGCGCCGGCGGTCGGGGGGACGAGCAGCATCGCGGCGAGCGCGAGAAGGAGCCTCATGCCTGCGGACTCTACGCCTCGCGGCGGGTTCAGACGGGATCGGCGAGCGCGACGATGACGTCGAGGGCGTCGCGCGCGTTGGCCGCGTAGCGGACGCGGTCGTCGTCGCGGAAGCGGTCGGGAACGCCGAGGCCTCCGACGAGGATCCCCTTCGGCGCGTGGCCGGACCGGAGGATCTCCTCGAGCGCGTTGCCGAGCTGGCCCGCCGGGCCCGCCATCGTCACCGACAGGCCGACGATCTCCGGCCGGTGCTTGGCCACCACGCCGGCGAGCGTGTTCACCGGGACCGAGGCCCCGAGGAACTGCACGTCGAAGCCGTGGCCCTCGGCGAGGTCGGCGATCATCCGCAGGCCGGTGGTGTGGCCCTCGGCTCCGACGGCGGCGAGCAGGATCCGCTCGCGCGAGCGCCGCGGGTAGACCGTCGCCCGGCGGCTGACGAGCCGCATGACGTCATAGGCGATGCCGGTCGCGAGGTGCTCGTCGGCGATCGACATGCGCCCCGTCTCCCACTGGTGGCCGACCTCGGCCAGCGCCGGCGCGATGACGTCGACGTAGAGGCCGGCGACGTCCATGCCGCCGGTGAGCGCGTCGAGCGCGATCAGCTCCGCGACGTTCGCCTCGCCGCGCTCGAGCGCGCGGACGAACTCATCGCGGACGGTCGCGACATCCGTGTCGGTGGCGCTGTCCACAACGGTGTTCTATCCAGAACGCGCCCGGCGAATCACCGCCGGGCGCGCTGCAACGAGGGAACCCGCGGTGCGCCAGGGTGGCGCACCGCGGGTCTGACTGCCCCCTCGCTCCGGGCTCTAGATCGTGCGGAGCGCGACGTTGAAGCCGCGGGCGGCGGCGTCGCGGAACACGAACTCCAGGTTGTTGCCGCCCTCGCCGGCATGGGCGACGGTCAGCGCGTTGCTGTTGGCGGCGACGCCGACCGTGTTGACGATCCCGAAGGCCTTGTTGCCGTCGGTCACGTTGGCCACCGGACCACCCGAGTCACCCGAGATGACCGCGCCGAGCACGAGGTGCTCGGTCCCGTCGGTGAAGTTCAGGACGCCCTTGCGCTGCTCCTGGGAGGGCTGGGTGTTGCTGAAGCCGACGCCGTGGCCGGAGAACTGGATGATGTCGCCCTTCTTCGCGGTCGCGCTCGTCGAGACGCCGGTCGGGATGCCGGGCCAGCCCTTCAGCGCCGGGTTGACCTTGGACACGTCCGCGGCGTCGATCTCGATGAACGCGTAGTCGCGGCCGGGCTCGTCGGCGTTGCCGAGGAACGCGACCTGGCCGATGCGCTCGATCTCGCTGCCGAGCGCGCCGGTTGCGAGCGAGACCTGCTGGCCGACCGCCGAGACGCAGTGAGCGGCGGTGCCGCCGTAGACCTTGCCGGCCTGGGCGCCCTGGCCGTCGTAGATCCAGTTGAGCGTGCAGTACGAGCCGTCGGCGACGATCGCGACACCGGGCTGGATGGTGTTGGCCTGCGCGGACGAAGCGCCGAAGGCAAGGCCGAGCGCAGCCACAGCGGCGGCGGAGATGGTCTTGAGGTGCATGCCGAGGAGTGTGCGAGAGGTCGCCGCACACGTCATGAGTGGTCACTACTCGACTTGCGCCTCGGGGTCGCGCGCACGCAGATCGAAGAACAGGAGCGTGCCGAGCAACGCGACAACCGACGACCCTGCCGTCCCGAAGAGGATCTCGAAGACGGCGAACTCGATCCCCTCGTCGCCGAAGGCCAGGCTGATCGCGCTCGCGACGAGACTCGCGACGACCGAGAGCACGAACCCGATGAGGATCGACAGCGCGAGCTGGATGCCGAGCACCCGAAACCACTGGTACCGCACGAGGTCGATGCTCCGCCGCAGCGCGGCGATCGGGCGATGCCCCTCCACCACGACCGCCTGCGCGCCGAAGTAGCCGGCGACCGCGAACCAGAGCCCGGGCACCACGAGCAGGGCGAGGCCGATCGCGCAACCCAGGAGGTAGAGGAGGACGACGGCGAGCACCGGGCCGGCCATCCGCGCGGTGGCCGCGAGCGACCGGCGGATCGTCGGGCGGCGCCCCGCGCCGGCGTCCTGGACCGCGACGACGTGCATCGCCGTGACGAGCGCCGGGACCAGAAGCCAGTCCGCGACGGCCGACGCGACTGTGGGCCCGGTCGTCCGATCGGCGTCCGAGTCGCCGAGGGTCCCCGCCCAGAGCCCGTCGACGAGGAGGTCGACCGGTACGACGACGAGCGCGGCGAGCGTGAAGAAGACCGGGAAGTGCCGCACCCACAGCGACATCGTGATCCCGAAGAGCGCGCGCAGGTCGCGAGGCTGGTCGAGGTCGAGCGGGCGCACCCCAAGCCGCTGCCCGCGGTGGAGATGCTCAAACGCGTTCGTTACCGTTCCGCGGCGAGATGGCCCGAGCGGGAAGGTGTCCTGGATGTGGTGAGCCGGTGAGCGCTTTCGCGGCCGGCTGCGCGATCTGCGGCTACGACCTCGAGGCGTACCGCAGCGAGCGCGCGGCGAAGCGCGAGGCTCGCCCGAAGGTTCCGAGCGCTCCGTCGGTGTCGCTGCCGCGCGTCGAGGACGAGTACCTGCTCGTCGGGCTGACCACGATCCTCGTGCTCTTCGTGCCGCTGTTCGGGCTCATCCTCGCCGTCATCGGGTATCGCAACCCGCGCTTCGCCAACGCACAGGTGTGGTTCGCGCTCCTCGGCGTCGTCGCGCTCGTGATGCTCGTCGTGCCCCAGGTCCGCTTCGGCATCTGGCAGCTCGTCCTCTAGAGCGCGTCGCGCACGAGCGACGCCGCCGGCGCGATGTCCGGCCCGAGCCGCTGCAGCAGCTCCTCGAGCCCCCGGTTGCGCGAGATCGCGCGACGCACGCGGGAGACGCCCTCGTCGACGTCGCCGGTCGCGGCGGCCGCGAGGCCCGACCAGAACAGGAGCTCCTCCTTCTCGGGCGCGATCTCGGCCGCGCGGACGAACAGCTCGCCCGCCTCGGCGTGCTTGCCCTCGGCCATTAGCTCGTCGGCGGCGCCTGCGTCGGAGTACGCGGCGTTGAGCGTGACGAGCCGGCGCATCTCGGTGAGCGGGTCGGGGTGGTCCTCGACGCGCAGGTCGACCGTCCGCCGCCCCGGCTCGCCGCTCCCGGGGACGACGAGCACCGCAGCGGACTGCATGCCGCGCACGTCGCCGCCGGCGGACTGCGCGGCCTCCATCGCCGTGACGAGACGCTCTGCGAGCGGACGCGACCGGTCGGCTCCCGCGAACGCCTCGGCCATCGCGGGCCAGACCGCGTCGGAGGCCATGATGTTCGCCTGCACCGACCAGCCGTCACCGGCCACGTGCCCGGCCGACAGCATGCAGCCCTCGCCGCTGTGGACGGCGACGCGTCCGCGCACGT
>CADCVT010000310.1 GCA_902806215.1 uncultured Solirubrobacteraceae bacterium
CGCGAACGAGCCCCAGGTGGTCTCGTAGCCCCAGATCTTCTGGCTCGGCGCCGCCATCGGGTCGAGGCCGTGGACCTCGGGGTCCTCGTAGGAGGTCTGGTTGCAGTGGATGACGACCTCGTCGCCGGGCGCCCAGCGCGTGACGCCGGGGCCGACCTTCCACACGACGCCCGAGGCGTCCGAGCCGCCGATGTGGTGGCCGAACTCGGGGTGGTCGCCGTAGGGGAAGACGCTGATCGGCTTGCCGAACGAGGCCCACACGTTGTTGAAGTTCACGCCCGCGGCCATGACGCGGACGATGACCTCGAACGCGCCAGGCTCCGGGACCTCGACCTCCTCGACCTGGAAGGCGTCGACGGGCTCGCCCTGGCGCTCCTCGCGGATGACCCAGGCCGCCATCGTGGGCGGGAGCTCGCCGGGCTCGGTGTCGACGCTGGAGACGTGAGAGAGATCAACGGCCACGGGTGTTCGGTTCCTTCAGTCGCTCAACAAGGGGAGGCGTAAGGGCCCGAACAGTAGTGGCCGACGGCCCGAAGAGGCTCTACGGCTGGAGGAGCTCGTTCTGCGCGCTGGGCCGCGCGTCGGCCACGTCGAGCGCAGCGGCGCGGATGTTCTGGCTGTCGACGCCGACCTTGTAGGTGCCCTGCTTGAGGTCGGCTTTCAACGAGGCGGTGTCGCCCGGGTTGATCGGGCCGGTGCGCTGCTGGATACCTGGCGCGCTGCTGCCGATCTCGTCGGTCTCGAGGGTGATCTCCTGCGCGCGGTCGGTCTGGTTGGTGACGATGAGGTTGACCGGCCCGGCGCCGAAGCGCTTCGGGCTCACGGAGACGCGGCCGTCAGTGACGGCAGCACTGACCACGATCGGCGACGGAGGCCGAGGCTCGTTGGCGTAGTCATCCTCGTCACCGCAGGCGGCGACCGTGCCAGAAAGCACGGCGGCCACGGCGAACGTCCTGGCGCGAATCAAGCGGTGCATCGTCTCCTCACGGGCCTGAGTGGCCCGACCCGGCCGGAACCCTAACCGACTGACGGACGATGGAGCGAGGATGAGCCACCCTGCAACTCGTCGAGGGTGTCCCGGAGCACCGTCCAGGCCTCCTGCTCGGCGCGGTCGTACTCCGCGCCTTCGAGACCCGCAAGGCGCTCGGCGTAGGTGTCCCACGCGCGACGCGTCTCGGCTTCGAGCGTGCGTGCGACGGTCGGCATGGATCCAGCCTACTCCTCCGCGTGGACTGCACGGCCCGATGCAGTGCGTCCGCCGCCAGGCGTAGAACGCGTGCGATGGATCTGCTGGAGGCGCCGCTCTCGACGACGGAGTTCCTCGTCGTCGACACCGAGACGAACGGGAAGGCCGGCGACGCCTGCGAGCTCACGGAGGTCGGCGCGGTGCTCGTCGGCGGCGGCGAGCTGCACGACACGTGGGAGACGCTGGTCGGCGTGCGCGCCCCGCTCTCACGGGGGATCCAGCGCTTCACGGGCATCACGCAGGGAATGGTCGACGGCGCGCCGGCGGCCGAGCTCGTGCTCCCCGACCTCGCCGACCAGCTGCGCGACCGGGTGCTCGTCGGGCACAACGTGTCGTTCGACCGGCGCGTGCTGCGGCAGGCGTTCGAGCGCGCCGAGCTCGAGTGGCCGGACCCGCCGGCGCTGTGCACGGTCGCGCTTGCGCGCCGCTTCGCCCCGCTCGTGCGTCAGCGCAAGCTCGCCGCGCTCGCGGGCTCGCTCGGCATCGAGGTCGAGGTGTCGCACCGCGCGCTCGCCGACGCCGAGACGTGCGCGCGCGTCTTCTGCGCGCTGTTCCCGCGGCTGTGCTCGGCGGCCCCGACGGTGGGCGAGGCACTTGGCGCGTTGAAGCCCGCGCGGCGCTCCCGCGCGGGCTCGACGCGCCGCAAGGACCTCCCGCGGCGCCGTGCGCTGTCGCGTCCGGAGTTCGCGGAGCTGCCCGACACGCCAGGCGTCTACATCTTCCGCAACGCCGAGGGCCAGGTGCTCTACGTGGGCAAGTCGGTGCGGCTGCGCTCGCGTGCGCGCTCGCACTTCGCGCCGTCGTCGGAGGGCGGCGACTGGACCGCCCAGGCCGCGATCGTCGACCACCGCGCGACGGGGTCGGAGCTGGGCGCGCTCCTGCTCGAGAACCGGCTCATCAAGGCGCTGCACCCGCCGGGCAACGTCAAGCTCAAGCACCAGGACGCCTACACCTACCTGCGGGTGCGCTTCGACGTGCCGTATCCGGTGCTCGAGGTCGCGCCGGAGCCCGCGTCGGGCCACGCGGTGAACATCGGGCCGCTGCGCGGGCGCTCGGCCGCGGTCGAGCTCAAGGAGCAGCTCGACTCGCTGTTCGGCCTGCGCCACTGCGGGCGCACGATGCAGCGCCGGCATCATCCGTCGGCCTACGGGCAGATGGGCCGCTGCCTCAGTCCGTGCCTCGGCGACCTCGACCCGAACCTCTACCGCGCGCGCCTCGACGAGGCCGTCGCGCTGTTCACCGGGCAGGACGCGTCACGACCCGCGGGGCATGCGCTGCTCGCGCACGTCGACCGGCAGATGCGCGAGGCCTCGCGCGAGCAGCGCTACGAGCGCGCCGCGTGGCTGCGCCGCCGTCACGGCCGGCTGAGCTTCCTCATCGACAAGCTCGGCCCGTTCCTGCGCGCCGCGCACGCGCACCCCCGTCTGGTGATCGCCGATGCCGACGCGTTCTGGCTCGTCGGCGGACGGGTCGTCGACTGGGGGCCGGTCGGGGACGTCGACTCGCTCGTGGACCGGACTCGCGCGGCGCTGGCCCGGCGCGCCGAGCCGTGGGTGCCGCCCGAGGAGGTCGACGAGATCCGCATCGTCTCGACCTGGCTCGCCGCGCACGAGCCGCCCGCGCTGGCGCTGACGACGATGCCGACGCGGGCGGCGATCGAGCGCTTCCGGCGCCGGGTCGCCGCCGACGTACCCGCCGGGCCCCTGCCGCAGCCCGCCGCTCCGGACGTGCTGGCGCCTGCGGTTCCGGAGCCCGTGCCGCGGCGAAAGGCCCCGCCGGCGGGCGACGCGCAACGTCTGCCGTTCGACGATCTGGCGGCGATCGCGGGCTGAGTAGACGAATGTCTGACTCGCGCGCCGGGCAAAATCACTCCACAATCCTGCGTCTCCACTTGCGGTGGGGACGCCGCCGGACGGATCCAGCGGCTTGTCGAGGAGGAGCGAGATTCAAGGATGAACGAGCGCGAGGCAGAGCCGGCCGACGTCAGGCCGTTCCTGCCCCGGCCCGGAGAGCCGGTGGAGGACTACGCGGAGCGCCTGCGCGCGATGCACCGAGATCTCTCGGTGGTGCTGCAGGCCGTCGAGCGTGGGCTTCAGCGTGCGCATCCGCCGGAGGAGCAACCCGAGCCACTCGCGCCGCCCGTGCCCGAGATCGCGGACCTGCGGCCGGACCTCGACGAGGTCCGCGAGGCGACCGCCACGCGCGAGCCGTCGGCCACCGCGCTGCGCGAGGGGCCGATCCCGGGCGCGCCACGGGTGGAGGTCGTCACCACGCGCTCGGGCCATCGCGCCGACGACGACAGCGTCGACACGCCGTGGGCGGAGGGCGAGTTCGTCGAGCGACGGTCGCCGGTCGAGGTCTCCGAGGAGCGCGAGGACCCGCGCTGGGAGCGGCCGATGCCGCCTCCGCCGATCGCCGAGCGGCCCTCCGCCGACCCGCTCCAGGTCGTGCCGCCGCGGGTGCAGCCGGCGCTCGCCGAGCGGCCCTCGGCCGACCCGCGCTACGCCGAGCAGCCGCGTGCGGACTGGGCCGCGGCACCGCTCCCGCCGGCTCCGCCCGCGTCACCGGCGCCGGAGCCAGAGCGCTCCAGGAAGAACGTCGAGCTCCCGCCCTGGATCGTCACCGCCGTCCTCGCCGGCTGGCTGACGGTGATCGCGCTGCTCTTCGCGGTGGTCTTAGGGGACTAGGCGAACGGAAGCTCGACCACGGTGGCGGAGACGCCACCGTCGCCGACGTGCACCGTGGAGCCCACGGGCGCCTCGCGCCGCACGAGCGCAAGCGCGAGCGGACCGCGCGCCGGAGAGACGACCGCGGTGCCGACCTTGCCGACGACCTTCTCGCCGACCCGCAGCTCCTCCCCGGACGGGACCGGTGCGCTGAGTACGAGCCCGCGCAGGTGCCGGTTCGGCTTGCCCTTGTAGAACAGGCGCGCGACCGTCTCCTGGCCGACGTAGCACCCCTTCGTGAAGCTCACGGCGCGCTCGTTGAGGCCCGCCTCCTGGGGGATCGTCGTCTCGTCGAGGTCGACCCCGTAACGCGGGCGGCCGCGCTCGACGCGGACGAGGTCGGCGGCGGCCTCGTCGACGGCGACGGCGCCGGCCTCGAAGAGCGCTCCGGCCACGGTGTCGGCGTCCTCGGCGTCGCACAGGACGTCGACGCCTGCGTCGGTCGCGATCAGGCGCACCGGTCGTCCGCCGACGGTCGCGAAGCGATGGGCGTGCTCCTCGGTCGGGAGGCCCTCAGCGCCGGCGATCGAGCGCGCGTCGGGCCCGATCAGCGAGAACAGCCCGGACTGCACCGTGCGCTTGTGCAGCTCGACGTCGTAGCCGACCTTGTAGCGCCGGATCATGTCGAAGAGCGCCTGGAGGGCGACGCGCTCGGTGTCGAGCAGCAGCTCCTCGCCGGTGTTGAGGATGCGCAGATCCCCGAGCATCTTGCCCTTGTTGGTGAGGAACGCCGCGTACGCGCCGGTGCCGGGCTCGATGGTCAGGACGTCGTTCGTGACCTGCCCGTTGAGGAACTCCGCGGCGCCCGCGCCGGTGAGGGCGAGCTTGCCGCGCTCGGACCGGTCGACCAGCCCGCAGGCCTCGGTCAGCGTGGCGTACTCGCTTGCGATCGAATCCGTGACGGCCACATCGTCGAGGGTACTGTTGGGCGCAACATGCCTCTGGCCGAGACCTTCTCCACGATCATCGAGTCGCTCCCCGACGACTGGAGCGACCTCGACATCGACCTGCGGATCTTCGACGAGGACCGCTACATCGAGGCCGCCACGTACCTCGTCGTCTGCTGGGCGCGGCCGTACTCCAAGCACGACTGGCACTGGCGCATCGCCGTCGCGCATCGCTTCGGCCACGCTGCCGCCGCGCCCGCGACGCACGGCGCGCTGAAGATGCTCGACGAGGCCGGAATCGCCGGCGAGATCGCCGTGCGCGGCACCCGCGTCGGCCGCGCGGAGATCGTGCCGATGTGGGGCCGGCCCGAGTCGGTCCGGCAGGAGATGCGCAAGAACCGCAAGTTCTAGGGACGCCTGGCCGCCCGGCCAGAGTCGGCCTCCAGGACTCATAACCCGCCGCGCCGCTGACGATCTGACGGCAGATGCGCCGTCTGCTGCTCGTCTTCGCCTGCCTGTTCGTCGCCGCGCCCACGGCGCACGCCTTCCGCCTGCCCGAGCAGCTCACGCCCCTGCAGGGCAACCCGGCCAACCGCCTGGCGCAGCTGCCGCCCGACGAGCTCGAGCACGACCGCGCGCGCCGCTGCGACCCGAAGGCCAAGCCCGGCGTCGTGCGGTTCACCCGCTGGCTGCAGCGCAACACGCGCGGCGTCTTCTGGGGCAGCTACCGCTGCGAGAAGTGGGGCGAGCACGAGGCGTCGCTGCACGCCGAGAACCGCGCGGTCGACTGGCACCTCGACGCCTCGAACCCGGCCGACGCACGGACCGCGCGGGCCCTCATCGAGCTCCTGCTCGCACCCGACACCGCCGGCACGCCGCACGCGCTCGCCCGCCGCATGGGCCTCGAGGAGATCATCTGGGACTGCTCGTACTGGGCCACCGGGATGCCGCAGTTCACGCGCTACTCGCCGTGCTTCGGCAAGGACGGGACGCCGCGCAAGCGCGTCGGCAAGACGGTCGCGCACCGCGACCACATCCACTTCGGGCTGTCCAAGCGCGGCGCCGCGGCGCGCACGACGTTCTGGCGCTGAGGGTTCGGTAAGAGCCCGCAACTCGGTCGCGGGTATCCGTCACCCGTGCGCCGCTTCCTTGCGATCGTCCTCGCCTGCTCGCTCACCGTCGCCGCAGCGGCGGGGATCTCCACCGCCGCCACCAAGCGCGGGTCCGCCAAGGCCGAACGTCTGACCGGCACCGAGGGCGCCGACCGGATCTTCGGCCGCGCCAACCGCGACACGCTGTTCGGGCTCGCGGGCGACGACCGGCTCCACGGCGGATCGAACCGCGACACGATCGACGGCGGCGACGGCAACGACCGGCTCTACGGAGACCGGGGGACCGAAAGGCTCCTCGACGGACCCGGCAACGACGCGATCGACGGTGCCGCCGGGCTCGAGGCGATCGACGGCGGAGAGGGCGACGACGTCGTCCTCGGCGCCAGCGGGCCGGACCGGGTCGAGGGCGGCGGCGGCAACGACATCCTCCTAGGCGGCACGTCGCCCGACGACCTCTTCGGCTGCGAGCGCGTCGTCGTCGGCGACCCGAGCGCGCTGCGCGGCAACGAGCGCTTGGACTCAACGGCGCCGCGCACCCCGGGCTGGCCGCGGGCGGCGCCGAGGGGCTCGCGCTCCTCGACGCGATCGCCGACAAGCAGCGGTCGCGCCGGCGGGTGTCGTTCGATCGCTCGAGCCGCCTGAACGGGACGGCGCTCCCGGAGATCTTCATCGGCACCGCGGCGACGACGTCATCCGCGCGCGCGGCGGCGACGACGAGCTCACCGACGACCGCGGCCCCGGCTTCGACCGCGTCTCGAAAGACCGCCGCGACCGCTCGCGCAACTGCGAGGTCGTCGAGTAAGGGGGTCTGACCCCTTACCTACGTCGAACGTTGACGCGAACGCCGTTTGCCCTGCAAATCCGCGTAAGGGGGTCTGACCCCCTCTCAGTACGCGTTTGGCGTAGGGCGGGGTGGTCTGACCCCTAATCGGCGACGGTGAAGTCGAACGCGCGGTCGACGTTCGGCCTCTCGTCGACGAGTCCGAACTTCACGACCCAGTCGGCCCACGCCTCGATGCGCGGGCGGTCGAGCTCGCCGTACTTCAGGCCCGCGCGGTTGAACGCGCTCTGGACCTCGTCGAGCTCGGCGGTCACAGCCGCCCGGTCGAGGCCGCGGTTGCGCCGGACGAGGTTCTCGACCGCGAGCGGCGGGTCGAGCAGGGCCTCCTCGTAGCCACGCCGCAGGGCCTTCACGGTGCCGTCGATGAGATCGCGCTCCTCGTCGAGCGTCTGCCGGCTCGCGACGACCACGAGCTCGGGGTACCGCGGCGCGCCGAACGCGTCGACGCGGAACTCCCGGAACCTCCGCTCCTTGGCCTCCCGCGCGAGCGCGACGCCCTCGGCGTTCCAGAACGCGGTGGCGCCGGCGACCCGTCCGCTCAGGAGCGCCGGCACCGCCGTGAAGCCGATGTTCACCTTGCGGACCTCCTCGGGGTCGCTGCCTTCGCCGCGCACCACCGAGTCGAGCACCGCGTCGTCGCTCGGCAGCCCCGCGACCCCGGCACGACGGCCCTCGAGGTCGCGCGGGCGCTTGACGCCCGGCGCGGCGAGGACCGCCGCCAGGGGCCGCTGGACGAGCGCCATGACGGCGACGAGCTCGACGCCCCTCGCCCGCGCGAGCGCGAGATCGCTGATCGAGAGGATCGCCATGTCCGCTCGGCCGGCCTCGAGCAGTCGCACCGAGTCGGTCGACTCCGACGGCGGCCGGACCCGCAGCTGCACCCGCTCGGCGCCGTCGAAGTCGCGGGCGATCGCCGTGTACATCCCCACGTGCACGGCGTTGGGCGTGAAGTCGAGAATCAACGAGCCCTCGTCGGTCCCGGCCGTACTCGTCCCGCCACAGGCAGGGAGGAGCAGGCAGGCGGCGAAGAGCGGCAGGAGAAGGCGGCGCACGGTGGGCAGTCTGCCGTACCATCGCGCCGCTTCAGAACCCGACTGTCTCGGAGGACCCGTGGAAGCCAGCCGTAGGACCGCCGCATACAGCGGCACCGGACGTACCGCACATCGCGATGTCGAGCGCCGTGGGCCGGAGGCCTACGCGGCCGAGCTCATCGGCACGCTCATGCTCGTCTTCTTCATCTGCGCGATCGTCTCCTTGCATCATGGCGCGTCGCCCACCGCACTCGGGGTGACCGACTGGGCCGTGATCGGCCTCGTCCACTTCTTCCTGCTCGCGATGCTGATCCACACGCTCGGCGGCGCGTCGGGCGGGCACTTCAACCCGGCCGTGACGATCACGTTCGCGGCGCTGCGCAAGATCGGCCCGGTCGACGCGGCGATCTACATCGTGCTGCAGATCATCGGCGCCATCCTCGGCGCGCTCTTGGTCAAGCTGCTGCTCGACAACGAGGGCGAGGCCGTCGGCTACGGCCAGCCCACGATCAGCGACACGCGCCTCGAGAGCAAGATGCTCCCGGGCTTCTTCGCCGAGCTCATCGGCACGTTCGCGCTGATGTGGGCGATCATGGGCGTCGCGGTCAACCCGAAGGGCGCGCGTGACTGGGCCGGCATCACGATCGGCGGCACGCTCGGCTTCGCGGTCCTGGTCTTCGGCCCGCTCACCGGCGCCGGCCTGAACCCGGCCCGCGCGCTCGGCCCGTCGCTCTTCGGCGACGACAGCGCCCCCGTCGGCGACTTCATCGTCGCCTACGTCCTCGGGCCGACGGTCGGCGCTCTGCTGGCGGGCATGCTCTACACCGCGCTGATCCTGCGCCCCGACGGCATGGGCGACGGCCGCCGCGAGATCGACACCCTCAGCGGGCGCGCGGAGTCGCGTCGCGACGGCGGGAACGTCGACTACGACGAGACGGGCGACCGCCTCGGCAAGGACGACGATCACGACGTCCGCCGCGGCGACGATGAGCGCCGCGACGACACCGGCACCGGCACGACCGGAAACACGCTCTAACCGACCCGTAGACTCGGCGGCGGGATGGCCCGCCGTCGAGTCACGTTCTCGCGCAACGTCACGCTCTCGCTGTCGCGGACGTGCGTGTCGCACTGCAAGTACTGCGCGTTCCAGACGCACCAGCCGCACCTGCACACGCCGGACGAGGTGCTCGCGCTCCTCGACGGTGCGACCCGCAGGAACGTCAAGGAGCTGCTCGTCCTCACCGGCGACGAGCCGGATCATCACCCCGGCGTGCGAGCCCGCCTGGCCGAGCTCGGCCACGAGGACTTCGTCGCCTACGTCGTGTGGGCGTGCGAGCGCGCGCTGGAGCGGGGGATCCTCCCGCACACGAACCTCGGCGCGCTCTCGGCGCGCGACCTCGGCCGGCTTCGCGAGGTCACCGCCTCGCAGGGGCTCATGCTCGAGTCGATGCGCAACGACCTCGTCGCGCATCAGGGCTCCCCGACGAAGGACCCGGCGCTGCGGCTGCAGACGATCCGTGACGCGCAGGCGCTCAAGATCCCCTTCACGAGCGGGATCCTCGTCGGCATCGGCGAGACGCCGGAGGACCGGCTCGAGGCGCTCCAGGCGCTCTCCGGGTTCTCGCACCTCCAGGAGGTCATCCTCCAGAACTTCGTCCCGCACCGGAAGTACTACGGCGAGGAGCCGGCGGAGATCGCGACCGAGGCCGCCGAGGCGTTCTGGCGGACCGGTCTGCGATCGGGGCCCGAGGTCGACGCGCCCGCGTGGTCGTCGCCGGTCTCCCTGGCCGAGCTGGTCGGGCTCGTCCGCGACGCTCGAGAGATCCTCGGCCCCGACGTCGGCATTCAGGTTCCACCGAACCTGTCCGAGCACTGGCCCGAGCTCGTCGCCGCCGGCGCGACCGACCTCGGCGGGCTGAGCGCCAACGGCGACCACATCTCGCCGGAGCACCCGTTCCCGTCGCCGCATCAGGTCCGCAAGCGCCTGGCGCAGGACGGCGTCGCGCTGACCGAGCGGCTGTGCGTGTACCCGCAGTACATCGACCAGGAGTGGCTCGCGCAGGGCGTGCTCGACGTCGTCAAGACGAAGTTCTGGTCGTTCATCCCGCGGCGGGGGAGCGGGCGGACCGACGCGCCGTTCGTCGTGCGGCGCGACCTCGTCTCGCCGGCGATCGCGCGCGCGCTCC
>CADCVT010000311.1 GCA_902806215.1 uncultured Solirubrobacteraceae bacterium
GGCGTCCACGACGCGCTCGCGCACCGCGTGGGTGAGATGTCGATTCAGGCCGCCGGAGCCGCGAGCGTCGCCGACGACGAGCCCGAGCGCGCGCTCGCCGCGCTCGCGCCGCTCGAGGCCGCCGCCCGGGCGGCGCTCGACGACATCCGCGGGGTCATCGGCGTGCTGCGCCGCGACGATGCCGGGATCACGCTGGCGCCGCCGCGCGTTGTCGAGGCCGTGCCCGCCCCGTGGGAGCACCGCCCTGCCGGGCCGAACAACAGCATCGGCGAGGAACAGGGGTCCGTCACGCCGGTGGACGTCCTCGTCGCGGTCGTGGTGTTCGTCGCGATCACGATCGAGACCCTCACCTCGGCCAAGCAGGAAGGCGCGGCGGTCCTCAACGTGCTCGGCATCGCGCTCGTCGCGGCGCCGCTGCTGTGGCGGCGGAGCCATCCGCTACCCGCGGTCGTCGCCGTGTTCGCGGCATGCGCGCTGCAGGGGCTCCTGCTCACCCCGATGGGCCTGCTCGTCACGCCGATCGCATTGCTGATCGTCCCGCCGTACTCCGTCGGCGCGCACCTGCCGCGGCGCGGCGCGGTGCTCGGGCTGCTGGTCTGCGTGGTCGGCTCGCTGGCGCTCGAGCCGGCCGTGGCCTCGGGGGTGATCGGCCTCGCCGCCTGGATCGCCGGCCGTGCCGTGCGCGACCGGGCGCTGCTCGCCGCCGAGCTCGAGGCGGTCAACGCCGAGCTCGAGCGCACCGGTGACGTGCAGGCCGCGCGCGCTCGCGGCGAGGAGCGCCTGCGCGTCGCGCGCGAGCTCCACGACGCCGTCGCGCACAGCATGACCGTGATCGTGCTGCAGGCCGGGGCGGCGCAGCGCGTGTGGACGAAGGACGCCGCCGCCGCGCGCGCCGCCGTCGACGCCTTGGCCGAGGTCGCTCGCGAGACGCTCGCCGAGCTGCGCGTGACGCTGCGCGCCGCCGATCCCGACGGCAGCGCTGCCCGGCTCGACGCGCTCGACGCGCTCGCCGCGCGCGTGCGGAGCCTCGGGCTCGACGTGACGCTCGACCGGTGTGAGTCCCTCGACGGCCTGCCCGCCGGCGTCGGTCGCGTCGCCTACGCCGTGGTGCAGGAGGCCCTGACGAACGCCGCGCGGCACGCCGCGCCGACCTCGGTGCGCGTGCGCATCGAGCGCGACGGCGGCGTCGTGCTCGTCGAGGTCGTCGACAGCGGCCGGACGCCCGGCGCCGCTCCCGCCGCGGACGTCGTCGGCACGGGCACAGGCCTGCAGGGCATGGCCGAGCGCGTCGAGGCCGTCGGCGGGGTCCTGCGGTACGGGGGCGCCGGGCCCGGCTTCCGCGTCGAGGCGCGGCTCCCACTCGAGCAGGAGGCGGCCGTCGCATGACCGTCCGGGTGCTGATCGCCGACGACCAGGACCTCGTCCGCGCCGGCCTGCGGATGCTCATCGACGCCGAGGACGACCTCGAGGTCGCGGGGGAGGCCGTCGACGGGGAGCAGGCGGTCCGCCTCGCGCGGCGGCTGCGGCCCGACCTCGTGCTCATGGACATCCGGATGCCGCGCCTCGACGGCCTTGCCGCCACGCGCCAGCTGCTCGCCGAGGCCGCCGACGACGCGCCGCGCGTGCTCGTCCTGACGACGTTCGACCGCAACGAGTACGTCTACGAGGCGCTCCAGGCCGGCGCGAGCGGGTTCATGCTCAAGGACATGCCCGGGCCACAGCTCGTCGCGGGGCTGCGTGCGGTCGCGGCGGGCGACGCGCTGCTCGCGCCGGCCATCACGCGCCGGATGATCGAGGAGTTCGCGGGCGTCCGCCACGCGCCGATCCCGCCCGGATTCGAGGAGCTGACCGCGCGGGAGCGCGAGACGTTCACGCTCGTCGCCCGCGGTCTCTCCAACGCCGAGATCGCGGCAGAGCACGTCGTCAGCGAGGCGACGGTGAAGACGCACGTGGCGGCGGTGCTGTCGAAGCTCGGGCTGCGCGACCGCGTCCAGGCGGTCGTGCTCGCCTACGAGACCGGGCTCGTGAAGCCGGGCGCCGACCGCGACTAGGCCGCGCGGCGGATGCGCTGGTCCTGCGGGCGCGGGACGAGCTCGCAGCCGACGGCACCGAGCTCGATCCGCGTCGTCAGGCCCGCCGCAGCCACCGCGCGCTTGAGCGCGGGGCGCAGGACGCGCAGCCCGAGGCGCTCGTGGGCGCGCGCAGCGGCGGCGGTGCGCACGGCGAGCTCGGCGTGGCGCGAGGTGACGTGCCACCCAGCGGCGGCAAGCGTCGCTCCGTCCCACAGCTCCCAGCGCCAGCGGGTGCGGCCGCGCAGCGGCTCGACCGCGTACTCGAAGACCGGAACCTCGTCCATCGGTCTTAACGGTAGTGGTCGTCTACGCGGCGGCGGCAGCGGCGGCGACCGCGAGCTGGTCGGCCCGGTCGTTGAACGCCTTGTGCGCGTGCTCGGCGCCGGTCTCGTGGCCCTTGACCCAGTGCCAGCGCACCTCCGCGTGGCGCTGGATCTGCTCGTCGAGGGCCATGACGAGGTCCTGGTTCTTGACCGGCTTTCCGGCCGCGGTCTTCCAGCCCTTGCGCTTCCAACCCTCCAGCCACGTCTCCATCGAATCGAGCATGAGCGTCGAGTCGGTGACGATGCAGACGCGACTGCCGTCGGGCAGCGACCGCAGCCCGCCGATGGCCGCCATGTACTCCATGCGGTTGTTCGTGGTGTGCGGCTCGCCACCGGAGAGCTCGACGGCCTCGCCTCCGCCGGCGGGCACGACGATCGCTGCCCATCCGCCGGGGCCGGGGTTGCCGCGGCAGGCGCCGTCGGTCCAGACGACGTCCTCTCCCTCTCGGGTCTCGAGCGGCAGCTCCCTCCGCTTGGTCTTTGCGCGGCGCGGTGACGGCATCGGCGGCGATGCTACGACCCGTGCGGACGGACCCGCAGGCCGACAGTGGCCGCGGGCGCCAGGAGCAGCGTGATCCCGGTGCGCGGGTCGCGGGGCGACAGGCGCTGCTCGCGCAGGACGATCGCCGACCACGGCTGGCCGTCGTCGAGGCGCGGCGCGAGCTCGGCGGCGAGGTCTCTCGGCACCCAGCCGACCTGCTCGCCCTCGGCGGTCTCGACGGCGATCGCGTTGGCGTCGTGCTCGTTGGCCGCGTCGCGGCGCAGGACGAGCGGCCGGCCCGGCGCGGCGGCGTCGCGCTCGAGCGCGGCGCGGTGGTGGCGTCCCGCGCCGGCCGCGCCCGCGATGTGCAGGCCTCGCTCGGCGAGCTCGGGCGCGTCGCGGGCGAGGAAGCGCCCGCTCTCGCGATCGACGATCGAGTACCCGGCGAGCCACACGACGCCGCCGTCGTCGGGGTACCAGTAGCGCTCCTCGAACGCGACGTCGATCTCCACCGGGCCAGCGTAAGCGCTTACCTCGGAGGTCATCGCGCAGCGACGGGCGCGCCGGTACGGTCGACGCCATGGCGGCGACGGCGACAGCGGACGTTCGGGTGGGGCCTCTCCTTCGGGAGTGGCGGCAGCGGCGGCGGCTCAGCCAGCTCGACCTCGCGCTCGAGGCCGGCGTGTCGGCTCGGCACCTGAGCTTCGTCGAGACGGGACGCTCCCGGCCGAGCGCGGACATGGTGCTCCATCTCGCCGAGCAGCTCGACGTGCCGCTGCGCGACCGCAACGGGCTGCTGCTCGCCGCGGGCTACGCGCCGGTCTACGGGAACCGCGCCCTCGACGAGCCCGACATGGGCCCGGTTCGCGAAGCGCTCGACCGCGTGCTCACCGGCCACGAGCCGTACCCGGCGGTCGTCATCGACCGCGCGTGGAACATGGTCGCCGGCAACCGCAGCGTCGCGCTGCTGACCGAAGGCGTCGCGCCGGAGCTGCTCGAGCCTCCGGTCAACGTGCTGCGGGTGAGCCTGCATCCGGAGGGCGTCGCGCCGCGGATCGCGAACCTGGGGGAGTGGCGTGCTCACCTGCTCGAACGGCTCGGCCGTCAGGTCGCGCTGACCGCCGACGAGGAACTGCGCGCGCTGTTCGACGAGCTGAGCGCCTACCCCGCGCCGGCCCACGCGGGCGTCGACGCCGCGGGCTCCATCGCCGTGCCGCTGCGGCTGCGCACCGACGCCGGCGAGCTCGCGTTCTTCAGCACCGTCGCGACGTTCGGCACCGCGGTCGACATCACCGTCGCCGAGCTCGCGATCGAGTCGTTCTTCCCCGCCGACGCGGCGACCGCCGAGGCGCTGCGCGCGTTCACGCCGCCGGGCTAGCGGGTGGCCGCGAGCGCCGGCGTGGCGTCGGCCGGCGGCGGCGCGGGGGCGGCGCGGTGCTCGCGCGCGGCCCGCACGGCGTCGACGGTGAACACCGCCAGCGCGAGCCACACGAGGGCGAACCCGGCGAGGCGGCTCAGCGGCATGTCCTCGCCGTAGACGAGCACGCCGATGAGGAACTGCATGACCGGGGCCATGTACTGCAGCAGCCCGATCGTCACGAGCGGGACCCGGATCGCGGCGTCCCCGAACAGCACGAGCGGGATCGCGGTGACCGCGCCGCTCGTGACGAGCAGCGCGACGTGCCCGCCGCCCTCGCTCGTGAACGTTCCGCTGCCGTCGGATCCGAGCCACAGGAGGTACAGCAGCGCGGGCGCGACGACGAACGCCGTCTCCGCCGTCAGCGACTCCGCGCCGTCGAGCCCGACCCGCTTCTTGACGAGCCCGTACAGGCCGAACGCGAACGCCAGCACGAGCGCGATCCACGGCGGCCGGCCGTAGTCGACGGCCAGCACGACGACGGCGACGAAGGCGATTCCGACGGCGATGCGCTGGTGCGGGCGCAGCGACTCCTTGAGCACGATCACGCCGAGCGCGACGCTGATGAGGGGGTTGATGAAGTACCCGAGCGATGTCTCGACGACGTGCCCGCTGTTGACCGCGTAGATGAACGTGCCCCAGTTGACGGTGATGAGCGCCGCTGCGATCGCGAGCAGCCCGATGCGCCGTCGGTCGAGCGTGCGGATCCACCGGAAGCCCCTCGTGAGCGCCAGCAGCGCGACGAGGAACACCATCGACCAGACCATCCGGTGGGCGAGGATCTCGATCGGCGCGGCGGGCTCGAGCAACGGCCAGTAGAGGGGGAACAGGCCCCACAGGAGGTAGGCGGAGACGCCGCAGATGAGCCCGGTCCGGGAGGCCACGCGCCCACGGTAGCGCCGATCTGGACGTTCGTTGTTCGAGCAACTTCTGCCGCTACACTGAGGGCAGGTCACCGCCGGGTAGGGACACCCGCCGCCCTCGTCCCATGCCCTCCTTCCTGCGCAGACACCGCACCGAGTCCGACGACGCCCTCGTCCGTCGCTTCCGCACGGGCGACGAGGCGGCCTTCGCCGAGATCGTCAGCCGCTACGAGACGGCGCTCACGCGGTACGCCCGGCAGATGCTCCGGCGCCGCAGCGCCGACACCGCGGGCGACGTGGTCCAGGACGTCCTGCTGCGCGCCTACCGCAGTCTGAGCGCCGACGACCGCCCGATGCTCCTGCGGCCGTGGCTCTACCGCATCGCCCACAACCGCTGCCTCGACGAGCTGCGGGTCGCGCAGCCGGCCGAGCTCGGAGAGGAGCTCGACATCGCGCCGACGCTCTCGACCGCCGAGCAGGCGGAGGGCAACGAGCGCATGCGCCTGCTCCTCGCCGACATCGAGTCGCTGCCCGAGCGCCAGCGCTCGGCGCTCGTCATCCGCGAGATGGGCGGCCTCTCCTACGACGAGATCGCCGCGGCGCTCGACGTGACGGTCCCCGCGGTCAAGTCGCTGCTCGTCCGCGCCCGCGTCGGTCTCGCGGAGGCCGCCCAGGCGCGCGCCGCCGCCGAGCGCCGCGCACTCGCGCCCGCCGCGCTCCCCGCGCCGGCCTGAACCCCACGACGGCGGCGAACGTACGCGAAGGGGGGCTATAGCCCCCTCGGACGTACGTTCGCGGGAGTTGTCAGGACTCGGAGCATCGCGGTGAGGCCGCGCTCGGCCGCGCGCGGGTCGCCGAGGAGCTGGCGCTCCTGGTTGGTGCCGGCAGCGAGCGCGTTGAGCTCGAAGGAGATCTGCTCGGGATCGGCGTCGTCCGGCAGCTCGCCGTTGGCGACGGCCGTGCGCGCCTCGGCCGCGAGCACCTTGCGCCACCGACGGGCGTTCTTGGCGACCGAGTCGCGGACGGGGCCCGGGCGCCCGTCGAACTCGGCCGCGGCCGCGGTGAGGAAGCAGCCGCCGGGCAGGCAGTCGCCGCCGAGGTAGCTCGTCCACGCGCGGGCGATCGCGGTCAGGCGCTCGAGGCCCGGGGCGTGGTGGGCGACCGGCTCCCAGACGCGGCGCGTGAAGACCGCCACCGCCTCGTCGAGTGCGGCGAGCTGAAGCGCCTCCTTCGTCCCGAACGGGCCGGCGACCCCGGCCTTGCTCATCTCGAGGTCCTGGGCGAGACGGCCGAAGCTCAGGCCTTCGAGCCCGTCGGTCGACGCGGTCTCGACGGCGCGCAGGACGATCGCCTCGCGGGTGTCGCGTGCGGCCGCTGCGGATCGGCGGGGGCTCATGGTCGCGGACGTTACCGAACGACCGTACGCACTTAGCGGACGAGCGTCTGGTAAGACTCCCGCATGGACATCCGCCGCCTCGGCTTCGCCGGCATCGAGATCACGTCGTCCTCGGGCGCGAGCCTCGTCATCGACCTCCTCGAGGACCTGGGGTCGATGACCCAGTTCGTCGGGCCGCCGCTCGAGCCGTTGCCGCCGCCGCGAGCGAGCGGGTCGGTCGGCCTGGCGCTCGTCACCCACCTGCACCGCGACCACACCGATCCTGCCGCGCTGGCCGCCGCGCTCTCGCCCGACGGCCGCGTGCTGCGTCCGGCGACCGCCGCGGGGGAGGGGGTGGAGACCGCGGGGCTGGCCGGGGCCGAGCACGGGCTCGTCAAGCACGGCCTGCGCCAGCAGGTCGTCGCCGAGTGGGAGACCGTCGAGGACGGCCCGTTCCGCGTGACCGCGGTGCCGGCGTCCGACGGCTTCGGCGATCCGCAGGTCTCCTGGGTCGTCGAGGCCGACGGCGTGCGGATCCTGCACGCGGGCGACACGATGATGCACGGCGCGTGGTGGCTCGTCGCGTCGCGCCTCGGCCCGATCGACGTCGCGTTCCTCCCCGTCAACGGGGCGGTCGCCGACCTGCCGCACCGCCAGCCGGCGAGCCCGCTGCCGGTGGTCATGGACCCGCGGCAGGCGGTGACGGCGGCGCTGCTCCTGCGGACCCGGACGATGGTGCCGATCCACTACGGCACGATCCACGCGCCGCCGGTCTACGGGCAGGTCGACAACCCCGCCGGCGCGGCGGTCGCGGTGGGCGAAGAGCTGGGAGTGCAGGTGCAGGTCGTCGCGCCCGGCGACGAGGTCGCGCTGCCGACGCCCGCGGCCGCCTGAGCCGGGTCAGCCGCCGAGCTCGGGCGGGAGCGCCTTCGGGCCGTCGGGGTACATGAAGCGCAGCGTCTCCTCGCTCATCTCGAGCGTGTTCGCGGCTTCCGGCGGCGCACCCACCACGAGCCACAGCGCCTCGGCGTCGGTGTCGTTGAACAGCTGGCGCACGGTGTCGGGGTCGACGTGCACGGCCGACAGCGGCGCGAGCGTCAGCAGCTCGTCGCCGACGTGCATCCTGCCGGTGCCCTCGAGCACGAGGTAGAGCTCGTGCTCGGCGCGGTGCCGATGGCGGGTCGAAGCCTGTCCGGGCGCGAGCCGCCAGAGACGCGCGCCCATCGACCCGGCCTCGACCTGCTTGGCGAGATCGGTGTTCAGGACGCCCATCTGGTTCGACGGCCGCCAGAAGGCGTCGCCGGCGTGGAGGGTGCGGTGGGACACGTCAGGTGCGCGGCGCGTACCGCTGGTGCAGCGAGAGGGCGTTGCCGTCGGGGTCGGTGAAGATCGCCTGGTGGCAGACGCCGCTGTCGAACGCCGCGACGAACGTGACGCCGCGCTCCGCGAGCGTCGCCTTGGCGACCTCGATGTCCTCGACGCGCAGCGCGATCGGCACGCCGTGGGGCCTGAACTGCTGTCCGAACGCGTCGGACTGCATGACCGCGATCGTCAGGTCGCCGGTCTCGAACTCGGCCGCGGGCATGTCGCCCCAGCGGGCCGACTGCTCGAGCCCGAGGACGGTCCCGTAGAACTCGGTCGCGCGCTCGAAGTCCTGTGTCGGGACGCAGACGAAGTCGACGCCGGTCACGATCGGCTGGTGCTGCTGCTCGGTGGAAGCGCTCATGGACCACAGACGATGTCACGGCGCGAAGCTCATCGCCCGCGAACCCGAATGCGCCGTGCGGCGAACAAGGGGCGATGACCGAGCAGCACGTGATGACCGCGGTGGCGGCGAGGGAGCCGTTCGAGCACGTCTTCGACGCACACTTCGACGCGGTCCACGGCTACCTGCGCCGCCGCGTCGGCGACGTCGCCGAGGATCTTGCCGCCGACACGTTCGCGCGGGCGCTGGCCGGGTGGCCGGCGTACGACCCGGAGCGCGGCGATCTGCGCGCGTGGCTCTTCGGCATCGCCACGAACGTCCTCCACGGCCATCGGCGCTCGGAGGCACGGCGCCTGCGCGCGTACGCGCGCGAGGCGGGCCGCACCGCGCCGCCGCCGGGCGACGCCGACCCGGGGCCGCGTCTCGACGCGGCCGATCAGGCGCGACGGGCCGCCAGGGCCATCGCCGACC
>CADCVT010000312.1 GCA_902806215.1 uncultured Solirubrobacteraceae bacterium
CCCGTGTTCTCGTACATGAACTTGCCGGTGTCGGTGACGAGCCCGACGTAGAGCGCGTCGGCGATCTCGGGCGTCGGCTCGACGCCGAGCGCGCGCATGAGGTCCCACACGATCTCGGCGGTGCACGACGCCTCGGGGACGACGTGGTCGATCGAGCCGAACCGCGTGTTGTCGTGATGGTGGTCGACGTTGACGATCGTCAGGTCGGCCTCGTGGCCGACGAGCACGGGCGAGCGGTCGATGTTGCCGCAGTCCAGGAACACCACGAGGCGCTCGGCGACGTCGCCGGGCACCGCGGTGACGAGCCCGTCGAGGTCGACCCAGCGGTACTCGTACGGCAGCGGGAACTCGTCCTCGGCGACGAACATCTCGCTCTCCTTGCCGAGCAGGCGCAGCACGCCCTGCATGGCCACGAGCGAGCCGATCGCGTCACCGTCGGGGTTCTCGTGCGTGACGAGGAGGAACCGGTCGCCGCCGCGGATCGCGTCCAGCACGCGCTCGCGCGAGGAGGCCTGCAGCTCAGTCGCCATCGAGCAGCTCCTCCATCCGCAGCGCGCGATCCGTCGTGACGTCGTAGACGAAGTCGAGCGTCGGCGTGCGCTTGAGCCGGAGCTGCCCGGCGACCTGGCGCTGGAGCACGCCGTGCGCGGACTTCAGCCCGGCCAGCGCCGCGTCGCGCTCGTCCTGGTTGCCCAGGACGGTGACGAAGACCTTGGCGTGCCGCAGGTCGGAGCTGGTCTTGACGTCGGTCACGGTGACGAAGCCGATGCGCGGGTCCTTCAGGTCGGCCACCACGGCGCCACTGAGGACCTCCCTGATCGCCTCGTCGACGCGGCGCATGCGGTCGTTGCTCACAGTAGCTCCTGCACTGGCGCCACCGCGCTCTCGAAGCGCACGCCCTCGGGGTGGCGCGCCTCGACGAACCGCTCGACGCGATCGGCCGCCTCGTCGGCACCCGTCGCCGTCGCCGCGGTGCACGCGACGGCGAGGGTCGAGCGCTGCCAGAGATCCTGATGATCCACTTCACTGACAGAGACGCACAAGCGGCTCTGCAATTGCGCCTTCAGCGACGAGAGCTCCTTGCGCTTGGCCTTGAGGCTCCCCGCCTCGGGGAAGTGCAGGTGGACGAGCACCAGCGCGACGTATCCCGGCAACGCTTCCGCGGAGACCGGCTAGGCGAGCTCGCGCTCGACCTGGCGGGTCTCGTAGACCTCCATGACGTCGCCTTCCTTGACGTCCTGGTAGTTCTCGAGCGTGACGCCGCACTCGAAGCCCGTGAGGACCTCGCGAACGTCGTCGTTGACGCGCCGCAGCGAGCTGACCTTGCCGTCGTAGATGACCGTGCCGTCGCGGACGAGCCGCACGCGGCCGCCGCGGGTGATCTTGCCCTCGCGGACGTACGAGCCGGCGATGATGCCGATCTTCGAGGCGCGGAACGTCTGACGGACCTCGACCTCGCCGACGGTCTCCTCGACCTCTTCCGGCGCGAGCATGCCCTGCATCGCGTCGCGCAGGTCGTCGAGCGCCTTGTAGATGACCGCGTACGAGCGGATCTCGACGCCCTCGCGCTCGGCGAACGCACGAGCGTCACCGACCGGCCGGACGTTGAAGCCGATGATGATCGCGTCGGACGCCGCGGCGAGCGTGACGTCCGACTCGTTGATGCCGCCGACGCCGGAGTGCAGGACGTTGACCTGCACCTCTCCCTGCGGCAGCTTCGCGATCTCGTCCTCGACGGCCTCGATCGAGCCGGCCACGTCGGCCTTGAGGACGAGTGCGAGCTCAGCGAGGTCCTCCTCCCGCGCACGGCGGAAGACGTCCTCGAGCGAGACCTTGCGGCCCGAGCGACGCGCGAGCGACTCTGTCTTCAGGCGGTGCGCGCGCTCCGTGGCCTGGGTGCGGGCGGTGCGGTCGTTCTCGACGACGCGGAACGACTCGCCGGCCTCCGGGACGCCGTCGAAGCCGAGGACCTCGACCGGCTGCCCGGGGACCGCCTGCTTGACGCGGGTGCCGGTGTGGTCGTTCAGCGCGCGGACCTTGCCCCAGTTGGCGCCACACACGATGGCGTCGCCGACCGACAGCGTGCCGCGCGCGACGAGCAGCGTCACGACCGGGCCGCGGCCCGGGTCGAGCTTGGACTCGATGACCGAGCCGGAGGCCTCGGCGTCCGGGTTGGCGCGGAGCTCCTCGACCTCGGCCATGACGAGCAGCGTCGCCAGCAGGTCGTCGAGACCCTGCTTGGACTTCGCCGAGACGTCGACGTACTCGGTGTCGCCGCCCCACTCGACCGGCTGGAGGCCGAGCGTCGTCATCTCGGTGCGCGTCCGGGTGGGATCCGCGCCCTCCTTGTCGATCTTGTTGACCGCGACGAGGATCGGCACGTCGGCCGCCTTCGCGTGGTCGACCGCCTCGCGCGTCTGCGGCTTCACGCCGTCGTCGGCCGCCACCACGATGATCGCGATGTCGGTGACGCTCGCGCCGCGCGCACGCATGGCGGTGAACGCCTGGTGGCCCGGGGTGTCGAGGAAGGTGATGACCTTCTCGTCCTGGTGGACCTGGTAGGCGCCGATGTGCTGCGTGATGCCGCCGGCCTCGCCAGCGGCGACCTCGGTCTGGCGGATCGCGTCGAGCAGCGACGTCTTGCCGTGGTCGACGTGGCCCATGATCGTGACGACCGGCGGGCGCTCGACGAGGTCGGCGTCG
>CADCVT010000313.1 GCA_902806215.1 uncultured Solirubrobacteraceae bacterium
CCCTCGACCCACTGGTACGGGTCGGTGTTCGTGCCCATCGCGACGTGCTCGCCCTTCCATGAAGGCTTCGCGAGCTCGACCCGCAGCACCTCGGGCACGTTGACCTTGACGACGATCTCCTTCTCGAAGTCGCGGCCCGCATCGAAGTCGAGGTACTTGTGCGTCGGTCGAGCGAAGCAGTTGTGACTGACGACGCCGTTCGAGATGAAGTCGCCAGTCCCGGTCGTGATGTCGTAGAGCCGCATCGCGAGTCCGAGCGGGTCGACCGACATGACCCTCGTCCTCGCATCGGACTTCAGGGCGGTCCCCGCGACCGAGAGCTTCCGACCTATCGCCGGATCGGTGAGGTGGAAGAATCGCAGCTTCTCGCGGAGCCCGCCGCGGAGACGGACGACCTTGAGCCCGTTGTCGCGCCGCGGGTCCTCGACGACGACGGCGAACCCGAAGTGCTTCAGGCACGCCACCGTCCACCCGAGGATCGAGGGGTCGGTGTTCGGGATGCGGAGCGCCTCGGTGCCGCACGAGCCCTCGGCATCGAAGATGCCGGCGAGGAACCCCTTGCGCCAGTCGTCGGTGGGCGACAGCGGCCACCGGACGATCTCGCTGATGCGTTCGACGTTGTCGCGCGACTGGGTCCGGATCGCCGTCGCGGCGCGGCGTGTCTCGGAGGCAGCCGCGAACGCGAACGTCTGCGTGGCCACGGCAGCAGCGTCGAGGAACGTCCGTGCCCGGTCGAGTGCCTCCTCATCGCACAGGGCCAACCGGAAGCGGTGGTAGTCGGCGCTCGTACGGCCTGCGCGCTCGTACGAGTACGAGCCGAGGTGCCCGTCGCCGCGGATCAGCCCACACAGGTAGCCGCGGCGATAGTCGTCCGAGTGGTCTGGCACAGCAGCGAACCGCCCGGTCCCGAGCAGCTCGTTGTTCACCGTGAGGTGCGGACGCTGACGGTCGCCGTCGACGACGTGCTTCCAGCCGCGCTTCGTGAGGAAGCGATGGTCGCCGCTCGTCACCAGCTCCGTGCCGTCCTCGAGCGTCACGCGGAACGCCGGCTTCACGGTCGACCAGTGGTCGCGCACGACCGTCTCGACGTAGCGCCGGTAGCGACCCGCCCTCTCCGTCCCGATGATCGCGTCGCCGACCTGAAGGTCCTCCATCGCCTTCGTTCGGCCGTCCGCGAGCAGGACCGGAGTGTCACCGGCTAGGCAGTACGTGCAAGCATGCGAGCATCCGCGGTACGGGTTGATCGTCCAACGGAACGGGACCTGGGATGCCTCGGGCACGCGGTTCAGTGCGGACTTGGCGCGGACCTCGTAGAACCGGGTCTCCAGCGCCTCCGGCGCGTCGAACCGGCGGACGACCGCGTCGGCTCGGTAGCCGGGAAGCTGGGCCTGCTCTTCGGCCGTGATGGTGAGGTTGCTCCAACGCACGAACACATGTTCGCATACGGTGTCGGCGGAACGCGCCGTCTGGCAGATTCCGCGCGAAGATGTCGCAGAAGGTCCTGCTCCTGCATCACTTCTGGTCGGTCCGACAGCGGACGCTCGACCTCGACACCGGAGCCTGGGGTCAGGTCCACGAGGACGGGGACGGCCCCGCGGTGGCGGCGGGGCTCTTCGGGTGCCTCGGCACGACTCCGGCGGCGATGTTCGTGCACGACGGCCGGACGCAGGTCCGGATCGGACAGCGGCAGTGGCTCACTGACGACGTCCGCATCGAGCTCGCCGAGGGCTTCCTGACGAGCACGCTGGCGATCCGTGCAGGGGCCGAGCATCACGCCTGGCGCTACCGCCGGCCGTGGGGCCGCGCGCTCAAGGACGGCGTCATCGGTTGGGCGGTCGCAGACTGGCCCTCGGACTGGTCCGACTGGGACTTCGGCCGGTGGCTCGCGACGCGGCACGACGAGTTCGACATGACCGCGTACTGGCCGCACACCATCGATGGACCCTCCGTTGCATCAGAGGATCCGTCGCCATAGGCTCCGGAGCCATGCCGATGATCGACCTGACGCTGCCGGAGGGCTCCCTCTCCCGGGCGGCTCGCGACGACCTGATGGAGAAGCTCACGCTCGCGATGCTGCGCTGGGAGGGCGCGCCGGACGACTCCGACGCCGCGAAGGACGTCTCCTGGGGCTTCGTCGACGAGCGGCCGCGAGCAGACGTGTACCGCCGTGGCGTGCCCGCGCCGGCCGAGCCGCTCTACCGCGTGACGATCACGGTGCCCGAGCGGGCGCTCGACGACGAGCGCAAGGCCGGTGCCGTCGCCGAGATGACCCGGCACGTCCTCGCAGCCGAAGGGACGGACCCGGAGGATCCGGAGGCGCTCATGCGCGTCTGGGTCATCGTGCGCGAGGTGACCGACGGCAACTGGGGCGGGGCCGGTCGCATCTGGCGCCTGCGCGACGTCGCGAAGCTCGTCATGGGCGGACGCGACCGGGCGCGCACGCGCGCGTAGGATCCGCCGCGATGCCCGTCGAGGTCTCCCCCGCCACCGAGGCCGACCTCTCGGCGATGCTCCCGCTGTTCGCGGGCTATCAGCGCTTCTACGAGAACGACGCGCCGGACGACGCCCGCAACGAGGCGTTCTTCGGCCAGTTCGTGCACCCGAGCGACGCCGGGCTCCTGCTGAAGGCGACCGACGGAGATCGCATCGTCGGGTTCGCGAACCTCTACTGGACGCACAGCAGCGTGAGCGCCGAGCCGCACGCGCTCATGAACGACCTCTTCGTCGCCGAGGAGGGCCGCGGCAAGGGCACCGGCCGTGCGCTCATCCAGGCGAGCCTGGACGCGGCGCGCGAGCACGGCGACCGCCGCATGTCGTGGTCGACCGCGCTCGACAACCGCACCGCCCAGGCGCTGTACGAGCGCACGGGCGCGGAGCGCAGCAGCTGGCTCGAGTACGAGCTCGAGACGTGATCGTCCGCGACGCCTCCCCGGTCGATCGCGCGGCGGTTCGGCGCGTGCACGAGGAGGCGTTCGGGCGGTCGGGTGAGGCGACGCTCGCCGAGGCGCTCGAGCCGGTGGTCTCGCTCGTCGCGATCGACGGCGACCGCGGTGTCGTCGGCCACGTGCTGCTGGCGGAGGCGTCGCTCGACGGCGTGCATCCGATCCTCACGCTCGGGCCCCTCGCGGTGCGGCCGGCGGCGCAGGGCGAGGGAGCAGGGTCGGGGCTCGTGCAGGTCGCGGTCGAGCGGGCGCGCGCGACCGCCTACCCCGCCATCGTGCTGCTCGGTGAGCCGGCGTTCTACGGGCGCCTCGGCTTCTCCTCAGCCGAGCCGATGGGGATCGCGTGCCCGTTCGACGACGTGCCGGCGGACGCGTGGCAGGCGCTCCAGCTCCCTGCGTGGGCGCCCGACGTGCGCGGGACCGTCGTGTACCCGGCGCCCTGGGCGGAGGTCTAGCCGGCAGCGCGGGCGAGGAGCGACTCCTCGCCGGCGAGCGTCTGCGACGTCGCGGAGACGATCTCGACCTGGACGAGCTCGCCCGGCGACGCGAGTCCGGTGAAGTTCACCGTCTTGCCGTGGCGTGTCCGACCGCGCAGCTTCGACGGGTCGGTCCGCGACGTGCCCTCGACGAGCACCTCGAGCGTGCGCCCGACGAACCGCTGCGCTCGCTCGCGCGCCCGCCGCTGCACGACCTCGACGAGACGCTCCATCCGCTCGACCGCGACCTCGTGCGGGACGAACCGGTCGGAGAAGTCCGCGGCCTCGGTGCCGCGCCGCGGCGAGTAGATGAACGTGAAGGCGCCGTCGTAGCCGACTGCCTCGACGACCTCGAGCGTGTGCGCGAAGTCCTCCTCGGTCTCGCCGGGGAAGCCGACGATGACGTCGGTGGTCAGCGCGACGTCGGGCACGTGCTCGCGGATGAGCGCGACGCGGTCGAGGTAGCGCTCTCGCGTGTACGTGCGGCGCATCGCCTTGAGGATCGGCGTCGAGCCCGACTGGAGCGGAAGATGGATGTGCTCGCACACCGACGCGAGCTCCGCGTGGCAGGCGATGACGTCCTCGCGCATGTCCTTCGGATGCGGCGACGTGTACCGAACGCGCGGGATCCCCACCTCGTCGATCGCCCTCAGGAGATCGGCGAACGAGCGCCGGTCCGGCCGCAGGTCGCGCCCGTAGGAGTTCACGTTCTGCCCGAGCAGCGTCACCTCGAGCACGCCCTCGGACGCGAGGCGCGCCGCTTCGTCGACGAGCTCTGCGAACGGCCGCGAGACCTCGGTCCCGCGCGTGGACGGGACGATGCAGTACGAGCAGCGGCAGTTGCAGCCGACGCTGATCTGCATCCAGCCCTGGAAGTCGCGGGCGCGCTTCATCGGCAGATGACCGGTGAAGCCCTCGAACTCGAAGAAGCCCTGCGCGGTGATCGAGTCGCTCGTGAGGAACTCGGCGAGCTTGTGCACCTGGCCCGGCCCGAACGCCACGTCGACGAACGGGAACTGCCGGAACACCTGCTCCTTGACCGACTGCGCCCAGCACCCGCCGACGCCGATGACACGCTCAGGGTCCTGTCGCTTCAGCGCGGCCGCCTTGTTGAGGTGCGCGATGAAGCGGTCGTCGGCCTTCTCGCGGATCGAGCAGGTGTTGAAGAGGATGAGGTCCGCGTCGCCGGCCTCGGGCGCCTCG
>CADCVT010000314.1 GCA_902806215.1 uncultured Solirubrobacteraceae bacterium
GGCCTTCCCCGTCGTCACGGAGGGGCGGGGCTACGTCGTCGTCTTCGTGCGCGGCGACCACCGGATCAACGAGATCAAGCTGCGTAATGCGCTGAAGGAGGAGTTCCGCCCGGCGAACTCGGACGAGCTTCCGGGGCCGGCCGGCTACCTCGGGTACGACGCCTCACTCGCTGATGCTGTTCTTGACGCAGCCATCGTTCCCGGCCCATACGTGACCGGCGGCAACGAGACCGACTACCACCAAGTCGTCGACATCCCCGCAGGCGAGCGCTTCGACGTCCGCGACGTCGTCGCCGGCGACACCGTCGGCGGCCACCCGATCACGATCGAGCCCGCCATCGAGATCGGCAACATCTTCAAGCTCGGCACGCGCTACTCCGAGCCCCTCGGCGCGACGTTCCTGGACGAGAACGGCAAGGAGCAGCTCGTCTGGATGGGCTCCTACGGCATCGGGCCGGCGCGCATCGCCGCGGCCGCGGTCGAGCAGTTCGGCGACGAGCGCGGGATCTCGTGGCCGAGGGCGATCGCGCCGTGGGACGTCCACGTCGTGGCCGCGGGCAAGCCCGGCACGGAGGAGGCCAAGGCGGCCGAGCAGCTCTACGGCGAGCTGCGCGCGATCGGCCTCGACGTCCTGCTCGACGACCGCCCCGGCGGCGCGGGCTCGAAGTTCGCCGACGCCGAGCTGCTCGGCGTCCCGCTGCGGCTGACCGTCGGCAAGCGCTCGCTCGAGTCTCAGAGCGCCGAGGCGGTGCGCCGTCGCGGCCAGGAGGAGCTCGACCCGATCCCGCTGTCGTCGCCGGCCGAGGCGGTGCGAGACGCGTGGCGCGCAAGCCCCTGACCTTCCGACGCCTCGTCGGCCTGGACCGCTCGGGTCCGCCGCCGCCGGAGACGCTGCGCGACGCGCCGTGGAACCCGTGGACGATCCCGAACGCCATCGGGTACTTCCGGCTGGCGATCCTGCCGGTGTTCCTCGCGCTGGCGTTCTCGAGCGAGAGCGGCACCGACGCGGCCCCGGCGGCGCTGTTCGCGATCTGCGCCGGGGGCGACTACGCCGACGGCATCGCCGCGCGGCTCACCGGCCAGTACTCGAAGCTCGGCGTCGTCCTCGACCCGGTCATCGACCGGCTGCTCGTGCTGTCCGGCGTGATCGTCGTGTGGCACTTCGAGCTGCTCCCGCACTGGGCGCTCGCGGTGCTCGCGGTGCGCGAGGTCGTCCAGGTCGCCTACGGGCAGTGGGCGCTGCGCCACGGCATCGACCTCTTCGTCAACTGGCCCGGCCGGCTCGCCGTGGGGCCGATCATGAGCGCGATCTTCTTCGCGCTCTGCGGCTTGGAGGATTTCGCGGCGATCCTCTTGTACATAGGACTTGTCCTCGCGATCTGGGCGACGGTGCTCTACATTCGCGAAGGCTCAACCTCGACTTGACGTTCTACGAAAGCTAGGCTCCCGCGCATGGACACCTTCCCCGACCTCGGCTCCCTCTCGGATCAGGAGCTCAAGGACCTCATCCAGCAGCTCACGGAGGAGGAAGTCGACATCTCGTACAAGCGCCGGATCCTGCACGGCAAGATCGACATCCTCCGTGCCGAGCTCGTCAACCGCCTGCGCAAGAAGCACGAGACCGGCGAGGACGTCATCACCGGCGCGGACGTACAGCGGCTGACCGACATCCTGGCCGGCCGCTCCGGGGGCGAGTCCGAGACCGAGTAGCAGGGGCCGTCCGTCGTGCACTGCCCTGAGTGCGGCTTCGAGAACGCCGAAGGCGCGAACTTCTGCCAGAGCTGCGGCCACTCGCTGGCCGCTGCCACGCAGGTCCACAAGTCGTCCTCGACGACCGCGACGTATCGCGTCGGCGAGACCGGCGAGCTCATCCCGGTCGACGTCGAGGAGCTGGCGACGCACGGCCACGCCGCGCTGATCATCCGGCAGGGCGGCAACCGGGTGGGGGAGTCGTTCCCGCTCGAGCGTGAGCGGTCGAGCATCGGCCGCCGGCCCGACGCCGAGGTGTTCCTCGACGACGTCACCGTCTCGCGCGATCACGCGCTGGTGGTCCGCCGAGGCGGCGACTTCTACCTCGACGACCTCGGGTCGCTGAACGGCACGTACGTGAACCGAAACCGCATCGAGTCGCACCGCCTCGCGGACGGCGACGAGCTGCAGATCGGCAAGTACAAGCTGTCGTTCCTCCAGCGGTAGCCGGCGTGGACGTCGAGCTTCCGGGCAGGGTCGAGACCGACGAGCGGCGCGAGAAGGCGCTGACGATCGGCGCCGTCACGAAGGCGCTCAAGCAGGAGTTCCCGGACATCTCGATCTCGAAGATCCGGTACCTCGAGGACCAGAATCTGCTCACGCCGAAGCGCACGCCGGGCGGGTACCGGCTGTACTCGCAGTCCGACGTCGCGCGGCTGCGCACGATCCTGCGCCTGCAGCGCGACGAGTTCCTGCCGTTGCGGGTCATCCGGCAGGAGCTCGCGACCGGCCGTGCCGCCGAGCCCGAGGCGACGCCGGTGCCGGCGACCGGCGCGCAGCGCGCGGCTGCCGCGCGCCGCCCGTCCGTGTCGGTGCGCGGCGACGCGCCGATGTACTCCCTCGACGACGTGCTCGAGGAGACGCGGGCCGAGGCGTCGCTCGTGCGCGAGCTCGAGGAGTACGGCGTCGTCAA
>CADCVT010000315.1 GCA_902806215.1 uncultured Solirubrobacteraceae bacterium
ATGAACGAGAACGCCGCTCGCGTGGCCTGGGCGGGCGTCGGGACGCGGCTGCCGCGGCGGCTCGTCTCGCCGCGCGGCGTGCGGCTCGCGGTGCGCGCGGCGCTCTCCTCGGATCGGGTCGCCGCACGCGTCGCCGAGGCCGCCGCGTGGTGCTCGGCGCACGACGGCGCGTCGGCGGCCGCCGACCACGTCGAGCGCTTCGGCGTGCGGGCTACCGCGACCGCTTGAGCTTCAGCGTCGCCGACTTCGTCGTCGTGTCGACGTTGTCGGCCGCGTCGCTCGTGACCATGTAGGCGCGCACGGCGAGCCTGCCGGCGCGCCGGCCGCTGGTGAGCATCGACTTCGGGATCGTGATCGTCAGCGTCCGGGCGGCGTTGCCGGGAAGCGTGAACGACTTCGAGCCGATGCGCCGCTCCTTGCCGCGGATCGTCGCGTAGAGCACGAGGCGGCCCTTGCAGCGCTGCTCGTTCTCGGGGCACGTGACGCGCGAGCGGATCGAGCGCCCGCCGGACAGGCGCGGCTTGGTCAGCGCCATCTTCGGCGCGTCGCGGTCGGCGCCGTTCTTGTCGCCGGCGTCGTCGTCGCTGATCGCCACGACGGCCGCGTCGCGCAGGATCTTCGCGCCTTGCGCCTGGCCGATGAGGACGGCGAAGAACTCGTTCGGTTCGATGACGTCGTCGGCCGCGATCGCGATGTCGACGAACTGCGTCGTCTGGCCGGGCTGGAACACGACCGAGCCGAAGCGGGCGAGGTAGTCGCGCGGGGCCTTCGCCGGGCCGTCGATCGTGATGAACGCGAGACTCACGGTCCGGAACGTCGCGCCGCTGAGCTGGACGGGCACGCGCGCGAAGGTCTGCTCGCCGTCGCCCTCGACGACGCCGATGTCGCCGATGCTGACGAGGCGCCCGTCGTCGTTCGTGATGCCGACCGTGGCGTCTGCGTCGCCGAGGCTCGCGCCCTCGGCGGCGCTCAGCTTGATCGAGAAGCGCTCGTCCTCCTCGTCGACCGTGTCGTTGGCGATCGGCACGGTGAACGTCACCGAGCCCTGGCCGGCCTTGATCGTCGCGCGGCCGCTGGTGGCCGTGAAGTCCTCGCCCGCTCTCGCGGTGTCGTCGGCGGTCGCGTAGGCCACCGTCACGTCGGCGCTGACCGCCTGCGAGCTGATCGTGAGCTTGGCGGAGTCCGCGCTCTCGGACACGGTCACGTCGGCGATCGACAGGGATGGCTGGTCGTCGTTCTTGATCGTGCCGGCCGCGGACGCGTTGTCGCCGGTGATCGGGTCAACCTCGAGGGTGAACGTCTCGTCGAGCTCGGGCTCGCCGTCCTCGATGGTCTTGACCCTGACCTGCGCGGTCAGGGCGCCGCCGAAGTTGACCGGCTCGTTGGCGAGACCGGTGTAGTCGCTGCCGGCCTTGGCGGACCCGTCCTTGGTCGACGCCGTGGCGGACTCGACGATGTTGCCCCGGGTCACGGTGAAGACGACGTCGTCGCCCTCGTTGTTCTGGGCGGGCTGGACCGTGATGGCGGCCTGCGCGGCCGGGGCGAGGAGGAGGCCGGCGAAGAGCACGGCCAAGAAGAGAAAGCGGCGCGACATCGCGCCGGAAGGTAGCGGTCCGGGCCTCCGAGGAGGCCCGGACCGTCAACCGGAACTGCTTAGGAGCGGACGGACTGCGCCGTCTGCTGCGCGTTCTCCTGCGCCGTCTCCTTGACCTGCTCGCCGTGCTGCTGCGCGGACTCCTGAGCGGTCTGCTTGACGTCCTGAGCGGCCTGCTGGACGTGCTCCTGGGCGGTCGAAGCGACCTCCTGAGCGACCTGCTTGCCGTGCTCCATGGCCTCGGACGCGGTCTCCTGGACCTGATCCTTGACCTGATCGGCGATCGGACCGAGCTTCTCGTTCTCGATGTCCGTCGTCGGCACGAGCATGCCGGCGAGGAAGCCGATCGCGACCGAGCCGATGGCCAGGCCGAGCGGGTTCTGCTGCGCGACGCTGGCGGCCTGCTTGGCCCCCTGCTTCACGTCAGTGGCCGACGGAGTCGACTCGTTGACCGAGCCGGCCGCGCCGGAGACGCCGTCGACAGCGCTGTCCTTCGCGCCGATGATCTTGTCCTTGACGCCGGTCACGGTCCCGGTCACCTTCTCCTTCGTGCGCGACGGAACGTCGGCCTTGTAACCGAGCGCTTCGACGGTCTCGCCCATGCGCTCGCGGGTCTGCTCTATCTCGCGGCGGATTGCGTCCGGGTCCTGGCCCATTCCACATCCTCCTTCAGTGTCTCGACGGTCTGCTCGGGTGCAGGAGGCGTGGCCTCCTGGATCTTGTCCTTGCCACGGAGGGCGAGGACAGCGGCGATGGCGCCATACAGGGCGGTGACGATCAGGGCTGCGAGCCACGTGTGGTTCACAGCGGTCTGGATCAGCGCGATCAGGAACGTGGTGAACGCTCCGAACGCACCGAGCCCGAGGAGGGCTCCGCCACCAAGGAAGCCGGCACCGATGCCCGCCTTCTTGCCCTTCTGGGTCATCTCGGCCTTGGCGAGGTCGAGCTCTTGCTTGACAAGAGTCGACGTCTCCTGGGAGAGCTGCTTCAGGAGCTCGCCGATCGGCTGCTCCCTCAGGTCCTCCTGATGGCCGGTGTGGCCGTCCTGCATCAGAGCGCCCCGGTCCCCTGGCCGCCGTACGTACCGGCGGTGGCGGGAGTGCCGCCCGGGCCGCGGCTGTCGCCGCCCGGCGTGAAGCCGCCGCCCGTGGTGCCGCCGACGCCGACGCCCGTGGAGAGCTCGTTGCCGGTGCCCGCGCCGTACGCGGGAGCCGTCGTGCCCTGCGGGCGGGTGGCGTAGTTGGGCAGCTGCTGGGTGCGGGTGGTGTACCGCTCCGTCTGGCTCGCCTTCAGGAACCGCGAGGCGAAGAACCCGAGCGCGAGACCGCCGGCGATGACCGCCACGGGCTGCTTGCGCGCGTAGTCCTCGACGTCGCTGAGGATCTTGTCGGCGTCCGCCTGCTTGAGGTAGCTGCCGAGCCCCTCGATGCGGTCGGCCGCCTGCTCGGCCAGCTGGGCCGGCTTGTCCTGGCCCTGCTCACGGAGCGTCTCGCTCACCTTGCGGAAGCTGTCCGCCTGGGTCGCGACCTGCTCGCCGGCCTGCGTCGAACGCTGGTCGATCTGGGTGCGGGCCTGCTCCTTCGCCTGACCGGCGACGTTCTGAGCCTGCTCCTTCGCCTGTCCGGCGACCTCCTGGGCCTTCTCCTGGGCCTGGGCGGCTGCACCGTCAGCGTTGCTGCCGGTGCTCGGTGGCGTGCTTGTTCCAGCCATGTACGCCTCTCCTCTCGTTACTTAGCGGTTGACGCGGTCGCCGAACGGGCGGCCGGTCATCGGATCGGTTGTGGTGCCGGTGACGTCGCGGTCACCGTCGCGGTCGAAGCGCTCGCCGCGGCCGGTGGTCGTGCCGCCGGTGGTCGTCGTGTCGTGCCCGCGGTGCTGGTCCTTCGGCGACGCGAGCGCGGCGAGGATGCCGACGAGGCTCAGTGCGATGTGCAGGACGTTGTCCGCGGCGTTGACCGGGATGATCCCGAGCACGTCGTTGCCGTCGATGAGGCCGATGATCGTGACGATGCCGTAGACGACGCCGAACGCGAGCGCGACGGTCTTGGCCGTGTCACGGCGCTTGAACGACGCGAGCAGTACGAGGCCCGAGACGAGGTGCACGATGTTGTGCCACCCGTTGACCTCGAAGCCGAGGAACGAATCACCCTGGAGCGCTCCGCCGACGTTGCCGCCCTCGGGGTCGTTGGTGCTGCCGGTGTCGAACGTCGCGTCGGCGATGAAGCCGAAGATGCCGGCGAGCAGCAGCGCCGCGGCGGCGAGGAGGCAGTACAGCTGCGCAGGCGTCAGCCCGCTGCGATCTCGCTTCGTCGAGACGCCGCGGTTGTCGCCGCTTCCGTCCGTGGTGTTGCGCGCATCAACGCTGCGCGCTCCTGATTGGGCCATCGTGAACTGCCTCCGTGTGGGTACTCGAGAGCACGGCGTCGCGGCAGGCAGCTCTCGCTGACCTTCGCTTCGCCACGTCTCGGATTCGATCTCCGGGTTGGGACCGGCCGCTGCTGACCCGTTGAGGACCAGCGTCGTCTCGTCCCTCTACGACTTCGCGTACCCACCCGGAAAAGTGCTGACACGCACGGATGTTGCCCACGTACTGGTCCTGGCACGCCAGGACTCCACGACGTTTGGAACCCGTCCCGACGGCAACTGGGAACACGCTCCCCGTGTCACAGAACGTTGACTGCGGCGACCGCCACGGAACGACGAAGGCCGCCCCCGCGGACGGCCTTCATGAAGCTCGGGGGGTGGGACTCGAACCCACAACGACTCGGTTAACAGCCGAGCATTCTGCCATTGAATTACCCCCGACCGTGCTGCTCGGAATGGTCGGCAGCTGCTTCGAGAATGTTAGCGGGAACCGCAGCGACTCCTGCTTCGACCTCAGCGTGGCAGTTCGCGCAGAGGAGAACGCACTTGCTGGCTTCGGCCCGCGCCCGTGAGATCGAGCGCGTCACGCCGCTGTAGCCGACGTTGAAGTTCTTCGTAGCGGGGTCCAGATGCTCGAAGTGGAGCGCGGCGACCGAGCGCGAGTAGCCGCAGAGCACGCACGCACCGCCGGCCTCGGCTACGAGCGTCGCCTTGACGCGCCGCCTCCGCGCGCTGACCGCCGCCGCCCTGCATCGCAGACAGGCAGTCCCACCGTCGCCTCTGACCACGAAGACAGCTTCGCCGTGGTGGCGACAGACAGCAAGGAACCGCTCACCCGCCTCGGCATCACCGCGGACCTCCCGGCGCGCGGCGAGACGCGTGCGCAGTTCGCCTCAGAGTGCTTCGACTGCCCTCACCATCGCGGCGTCGAGCTCGCTCTTGATCTGCTGCCGGCGGACGGCGAGGTCGGTCGCGCCCCCCGCTCCCGACGCCCGGATCGCCGCGAGCCGGCGGTCGAGGCGACGCAGCTCGAGCTGGAGGCGCTGCGCGTCGAGCGTCGCGGCGGACCCGGGCTCGCCGCTCGCGCGGACGGTCAGCTCGGTCAGCAGCGCGCGCAGCTCGTGGTCGTCGTCGGCGAGCCCTGCCGTGGGATCGGCGAGGTGGTCGCGCAGGTGCGCCGCCGCGCGTCGGTTGAGCGCCGACGTGAAGTGCTCGTCCGGGTCGATGCTCCGCAGCGCCTCGGCGCCGGTGTCGGGCAGCGCGACGCAGAACGCCAGGAACCGGCGCTCCACCTCCTCCTCGCGCGCGAGGATCGACGTCAGGTCCGAGCCGGCGCCGCGACGACCAGGCGGCGTGAACCCGCCTGTGCCACCGCCGCCGGAGGATAACTCCGGGCCGGGATCGTCGAAGCCGTAGTCCTCGAGCGGCGGGCGCTCTCCCCCGGGGTCGTCGAACGCGTCGGGACCCGAGGGGCGGGCAGGCTGCGGCGACGGCGGGC
>CADCVT010000316.1 GCA_902806215.1 uncultured Solirubrobacteraceae bacterium
CCGCGCGTCAGGAAGGCCGTCTCGCGCAGGCGCTGCTCGAGCGTCGGGAAGTCGTAGTCGGTCTCGTCGAAGATCTCGCCGTCGGGGACGAACGTGATCCGCGTGCCGGTCTCCTTCGTCGGCTCGCCCTTGACGAGCGGGCCCTGCGGCGCGCCGCGGACGTAGTCCTGGTGCCAGGAGAAGCCGTCGCGCCGGACGGTGACCGTCAGCGCCTCGGAGAGCGCGTTGACGACGGACACGCCGACGCCGTGGAGGCCGCCGGAGACCTTGTAGCCCCCGCCGTCGCCGAACTTGCCGCCCGCGTGGAGCACGGTGAGCACGACCTCGACGGCCGGCTTCTGCTCCTTCTCGTGCATCGCGACCGGGATGCCGCGGCCGTTGTCGGTGACCGTGACAGAGTTGTCCGGATGGATCGTGACGTCGACGGACGTCGCGTGGCCGGCGAGCGCCTCGTCGACCGAGTTGTCGACGACCTCCCAGACGAGGTGGTGCAGACCGCGCTCACCGGTCGAGCCGATGTACATGCCCGGACGCTTGCGCACCGCCTCGAGACCCTCGAGGACCGTGATGTCCTGGGCGTCGTAACTGCGGTCGCCCGTCTTGCCGTCGTCGCTTGCCAACCGAACCTCCTACAGACATACGAAAGCCCCACGCGACTGGCCGCCTGGGGCGATCGATTCGTTGACGTAAGAATAGCAGGCGGACCCCCGAGAACCGCCCTCGGGCGTGTTACGAATCTGCTGCAAATCGCAACAAAACAGGCACCTCTCAGCGGCCTCGCCGACCCGCTCCCGCGGTGCACTTGAGCTCGGTGACCCGTTCCTCCCCCATGGCGGCGTTCAGGCGGCCGACGAGATCGGGGCCGAGCAGCGTCAGCTCCTGCGCCCAGACCGCAGACCGGCAGCGCACGGTGACCACCCCGGCGCGCACCGAGACCGGCTCGGCCTCGGCCGCGACGGCCGGCCCGACGGCGTCCTTCCACGCCCGCTGGACCCCTGCCAGCGGGGTCACCGGCTCGAGCTTCGCGGCCAGCGCCTCGACGGCTCCGGCGAGCGGCACGGGGGCTCGGCGCCTCATGCCGCGTGGCTCCCGTGGAAGCGCGTAGCTTCCGCCGCCGTCATGCGGCCTGGGCCTCCTGGAGGATCGACCCCTCGGTGACGGCGATGCGCGCGACGCCCGGCTCGTTCGCTCCCGGGACGTGCGCGAGCTCGGTCGTGGTTATGACCGCCTGGCCGTGCGCGCCGACCCGCTCGACGAGCCGCTCGCGCCGCGAGGCGTCGAGCTCGCTCATCACGTCGTCGAGCAGCAGCAGCGGCGCGCCGTCCCGCTCCTCGGCCATGACCGTGCGCTCGGCCAGCAGCAGCGACAGCAGCGCGATCCGCTGCTCGCCTTGGGAGCCGTAGTCGCGCAGCGGGCGAGCGTCCCGTAGAAGCACGAGGTCGTCGCGGTGCGGGCCGCGCTGGGTGAACCCGCGCTCGAGGTCGGCGTCGACGCCGGCGGCGAGCTCGGCGACGAGGTCCTCGACGCTCTGGGCACGGGCCCGCGGCCGCTCCTCCAGCGACGCCTCCCCCGTGAGCCCCAGCTCGGCGGCCGCCTCGGCGAACGGCGCACGCAGCGACTCGACGGCGCGGGCCCGGTCGGCGCGCAGGGCGATCCCGTGGCGCGCGAGCTCCGCGTCCCACGCCGGCAGCGACGAACGCGAGGCGCCGCCCTTGCGGATCCGCGCGATGAGCGCGTTGCGCTGCGCGAGCGCGGCCGAGTACGCCTTGCGGGTCGCCGCCCGCGACGGCCACAGCGCGGTGACGACCTGATCGAGGTGGGCACGGCGAAGCGCCGGCGGTCCTTTCACGAGCTCGAGCCGGTCGGGCAGGAACACGCTCACGAGCGGCCGCAACGGGTTGTCCACAAGCCTGTCCACAGGCGCGCCGTCGACCTGGAAGCGCTTGGCCTCCCCCGGCTGGAACCCGACGGCGAGCGAGTGCGCACCGTCGCGATCGCGCGTCGCCACCTCGACGCGGACGGCGCCCGGCCTGGCCTCGAACCGCACGACGTGGCGCTCGTCGCTCGTCCGGCACGAGCGGCCGGTGATCCCGAAGTACAGCGCCTCGAGCAGGTTCGTCTTGCCGGCGCCGTTCGGCCCGTGGATCACCGTCAGGCCCTCACCGAGTCGGACCTCCGCGGAGGAATACCCACGGAAGTCCCGCACGCGGAGCGACTCGACGGTGACGGGCATGGGTCGGTCGGCCCGACTAGACGTTCAATCTGATCGGCATGATCAGGTAGATGAACCCGCTGCCGTCGGCCGACTCGATCAGGCCCGGGCGCAGCGGGCTGATGAGCTTGAGCAGGAGGTCGTCGCTGTCGACCGACTCCACGCCGTCGCGCAGGAACTCCGGGTTGAACCCGATCTCGAACGGTTCGCCGGCGAACGGAACCGGTACGGTCTCCTGCGCCTCGCCCACGTCCGGCGTCTGCGCCGACACCGTCAGCTCCCCCTCGCTGAAGCGCAGCCGAAGCGGCGCGTTCTTCTGCGCGAGCAGGGCGATGCGCCGCACCACGTCGGTGATCTCGCGCGTCTCGAGCCGCAGCTCGTGCTCGTACGTCTCGGGCAGCAGCTGGCGGTAGTTCGGGAACTGACCTTCGATGAGCCGCGAGGAGAGCGTCATGCCGCCGACCTCGAACACGATCTGGTTCGAGCGTCGCGCCGCTCGCAGCGTGTCGGCCTCGGCCTGCTGCGCGATCCGCGCGAGCTCCTGCAGCGCACGCGCCGGGACGTTGGCCTCGAAGGCGCCGTCGAGCGGGGCGTCGAGGGGCGTCTCCTTCACCGACAGCCGGTAGGAGTCGGTGGCGACCATCCGCAGCTCGCTCTCGCTGGCCGAGACGAGAATGCCGGTGAGGATCGGCCGCGTCTCGTCACGCGAGGCCGACCGCGCGACCTTGCCGATGGTGTCGACGAACGCCTGGGCCGGCACCGTGACGACGGCGTCGCCCGAGGCGTCGGGGAACGGCGGGAAGTCCTCGCCGCGGAGCGTACGGATGTGGAACTGCGCGGACCCCGAGACGATCTCGACGTCCTGCTCGGCGGCGCGCAGCTCGATCGACACGTCGGAGGACGGGAGCGCACGGACGACGTCGAGCGTCAGGCGGGCGGGGACCACGCAGGTGCCCTCCCGCTCGACCTCGGCCTGGAGCGGAACGCGGAGCCCGACCTCCATGTCGGTGGCACGCAGCTCGACGGTGCCGCCCTCCGCCACCACCTGCACGCCGCTCAGGGCCTGGACGGCCGAGCGCGTGGAGGCGACGCGGGAGACGGTCTGCAGCTGCGCGAGCAGCTCGGACGCCGAAGCTTTGAGCTTCACGATGGCCACCTCTCATAAAGGACAGAAGTCATAGGTCTTGTGGATGTGTTCATGAAGGCTGGGAAAGCACGGAGGTTGCAGCGAAGGCGATGCACACGAGGCCGGGCAGACCGGTGCAGAAGTCTGTCAGCCGAATCAGTCGGCACGGAGCCTGTTCGTCAAGTCCCGAACCTTGTCGCGCATCTCATCGTCGGTCTCGAGCCTCTCGCGCACCTTCTTGACAGCGTGCATGACGGTGGTGTGGTTGCGGCCCGCGAAGGCGGCGCCGATGGCCGGGAGGCTGGCCTGCGTGTGCTCGCGCGCGAGGAACATGGCGAGCTGGCGGGGGACGGCGACCCGCACGGCACGGCTGGAGGAGAGCAGCTCGTCGGTCGTGAGCGAGAACGCCTCGCAGACGACCTGCTGGATGCGCTCGATCGTCGGCGGGCCCGGGCGGGTGCCGGCGCGACTCGACCCGGGGTAGAGCGTGGAGAGGACCTCGTCGGCCAGGTCCGGTGTCAGGTCGCCGCCGGTGAGCGACGCGAAGGCCACGACGCGGATGAGCGCGCCCTCGAGCTCGCGGACGCTCCCGTCGACGCGACGGGCGATGACCTCGAGCACGCCCTGGTCGGAGGGGATCTCCAGCCCGTCCTGCTGCGCGCGCTTGCGCAGGACCGCCGCGCGCATGCGATGGTCGGGCGCGCCGATGTCGGTGATGAGGCCGGCCTCGAAGCGCTCGCGCAGGCGGTCCTCGAGCGCCTTCATGTCGCGGGGGAGCCGGTCGCACGTCAGCACGACCTGGGCGCCGGCGTCGTAGAGCGCGTTGAAGGTGTGGAAGAACTCCTCCTCGGTCTTGGCCTTCGACTGGAGGAACTGGACGTCGTCGATGAGCAGGACGTCGTTGGAGCGCCAGCGCTGCTTGAAGCCCTCACCGTCGCGCTGGTGCAGCGCGGCGAGGAACTCGTTGGTGAAGCGCTCGGCGGTCGTCAGGCGGATGCGCAGCCCGGGCTCGTGCGCCGTCAGGTAGTTGGCGATCGAGTGCAGGAGGTGCGTCTTGCCGGTGCCGGGCGGCCCGTAGATGAAGAGCGGGTTGTATGCGGTGCCGGGCAGCTCGGCGACGGTGAGCGCGGCCGCATGGGCTAGACGGTTGGCGTCGCCGATGACGAACTGGTCGAAGGTGAGCTTCGGGTTGAGCTCGGGGCGCCCGCGGTCGTCGAGGCCGGGGCCGGTCTCCACGGAGGCCGACCCGGACGTCGGAGCATCCGACTCCGCGGCGATCTCCACCTGCGCCTCGGGCCCGATGACGGCGGCGGCGCACGTCGTGAGGACGCGACCGAAGCGGTCGGCGACCCAGCGCCGGCGCTCGTCCGGAGCGGAGACCACGAGGGTCGCGCCGTCGAGCTCACGCAGGGAGAGCGGGGCCAGCCACAGCTCGTACGCACCGGGATCGACCGCGCGCCGCAGCTCCGCCTGTACGCGGGACCAGGTATCGGCGGCGGCGGGTGTCACGGCAGGTGGAAGCGCTCCCTCTCAGGGCGGTGTGGCTGGACGGATTCGAGGTGGGGGACCCGGGGGTCCCGGCGTCTGTGAACGTAGCGCAGGAACCCCGCCTCCGTTCGGCGTCGAGCCCGCAAAACGCGCACGTTTCGTGTGGGCTCTCAGACGTGCGTCGAGGAGGCGTCCGGAGGGTGTGCATCGGGAGGCGATACCCTGTGCGAGCCCATGAAGCGGACCTACCAGCCCAAGAAGCGCAAGCGCGCAAAGACCCACGGCTTTCGCGCCCGGATGGCGACCCGTGGTGGGCGCATGACGCTCAAGCGTCGCCGGGACAAGGGCCGCAAGCGCCTCACCGTCTCCGACCGAGACTAGGCGCGTGCCGCCCAAGCGCGGGCGCCTCTCCCGGAGTGCCGAGTTCGAGCGGGTCTACCGCCAAGGCCGGTCCCACGGCAACCGGCATCTCGTCCTCTACACCTTTCCGCGCGAGCCCGGCTCTTCCGACGACGAGCCGCGTGTCGGGCTGTCCGTCTCGCGCAAGGTCGGCGGCGCCGTCGACCGCAACCGCGTCAAGCGCCTCCTGCGTGAGGCCTTCGCGGCGGAGTCCGAGCGGCTCCCCGCAGGTCACGACGTCGTCGTCGTCGCGAGGCCCGAGGCCCGCGAGCTGGCCGAACGCGAGGGCCTCAGCGGTATCCGCGGCGCGCTGACCGAGCTCGTCGACAAGGCCGCCAAGTGACCGTCCTGCGCAGCGTCGTCGCGGCCCCGATCGTCGCTTACCGGCGCTTCCTGTCGCCGGTGCTCCCGCGCCGCTGCAAGTACGAGCCCACGTGCTCGGCCTACGCGGAACAGGCGATTCGTGAGTTCGGCATACTGCGCGGGCTGATCCTCGCGGGCTGGCGCCTGCTGCGCTGCAACCCGTGGAGTCACGGCGGGCACGATCCCGTCGCGGCGCAAACCCTCTTCCGCAGTCCGGTCTCCTCCTGATGCCCTCCTTCGTCCTCGCGAACATCCTCCAGCCGCTCATCGACATCTTCGAGCCCGTCCTCGTGTTCTTCCACGACGACGTCGGAGTGAGCTGGGGCACGGCGATCGTCCTGCTGACGATCACGATTCGCGCGCTCCTCCTGCCGCTGACGCTCAAGCAGGTCAAGTCGATGCGGGCCCTCCAGCAGATCGCGCCGCTGATGAAGGAGGTGCAGGCGAAGTACAAGGAGGACAAGCAGCGCCAGCAGCAGGAGATGATGAAGCTCTACCAGGAGCACAAGGTGAACCCGTTCGCCTCGTGCCTGCCGCTTCTCGCGCAGCTGCCGGTCTTCATCGCGCTCTTCTACCTGCTCCAGGACGACCTGCGGAAGGACATCTGCGGCCAGACCGCCCGCCCGTGCGGCGAGCTCGGCGGCCAGGCGAAGGCCGAGTCCGAGTTCCTCTTCATCCCGGACATCACCGACAACGCGACGGGGTCGGTGCTCATCGCGCTGCTCGTCCTCTACGTCGGGTCCCAGCTCCTGTCGTCGCTCCTGATGAGCGTCTCGGCGGACAAGAACCAGCGGATGATCTTCCTCGCGCTGCCGTTCATCTTCATCCCGTTCGTCATCAACTTCCCGGCCGGCCTCCTCGTCTACTGGATCACGACGAACCTCTGGACGATCGTGCAGCAGTTCATCGTGAGACGAACCGTCGGGCCGGTGCAACCGGCGATGCAGCCCAAGGGCGACGACGGAGACGACGGGAACGGCGGGAAGGGCGGGAAGGGCGGCAAGGCGTCGCGGCTGCCCGGCGGGCCCTCGCCGAAGCCTGCTCCGGCGGGCGCGGTCGCCGCGAGCGGCACGCGCCGGTCGGCACCGCCGCCACCGCCGTCCAAGCGCAAGAAGAAGCGATCCGGGAGACGACGCTAGATGCCGTCCCAGAGCGAGATGCTCCAGACCCTGCTCGAACGCATCACCGGTGCGCTCGACCTCGACGCGACGGTCTCGGTGGTCGAGGACGACGAGACCATCACCGGCGTCGTCGACGGCGAGGACGTGGGCCTGTTCATCGGTCACCACGGGCACACGATCGAGGCCGTGCAGCATCTGGCCCAGCGGGTCGCCGGCGAGGCCACCGAGGGCGAGCGCCGACGGATCGTCGTCGACGCCGCCGGCTACCGGGCCAAGCGCGAGGTCATGCTGCAGCGCCAGGCCGACGAGGCCGCGGACAAGGCCCTCGAGTCCGGGCGCCCCGTCGCGCTCGACGCGATGACCTCGAGCGAGCGGCGGGTCGTGCACGAGTACCTGCGCGATCGCGGCGACGTCGAGACCGAGAGCGAGGGCAACGAGCCCGATCGTCACCTCGTGGTCTCGCCCGTCAAGCCGTAGCGGGCCCCGCGTTTCACGTTCTTTCCCCCGGTGAAACACTTCGGGGATGACGCTCTCCCCCTTCGACCAGGGTCTCGTCGCCGGGATCCTCATCGGGCAGGGCTCGTTCGGTGGTGACGGCAAGCAGCCGCAGATCACGCTGCGGCTGCACGTCCGGCATGAGGCGCTCTTCCGGTGGCTCATGGAGCGGTTTCCGCGGACGAAGCTCTACGGCCCGTACCACCACGGCGACCGCTCGTACTTCCAGTGGATGGCGCGCGGGAAGGTGCTCGTGACCGACGTCCTCCCGGTTCTGGAGGAGGCGGTGACGCCCGAGCTCGACGCCTACGCAGCGGAACGGCTGTCGGAGATGACGACGAAGTACGCGGAGTTCATCGCGCGCGCCCGCGAGGCTGAGGAGCGGATCCGGGAGTTCGGGACGCACGAGGACGTTTCACGTGGTTTCCCCCGGTGAAACAAAAGGGGTCAGACCCCCTTACCCGCATGGCCGCTGAGGCGGTCGAGGCTCGTCTCGCCGAGCTTGCCGCCGAACATGCGCTCGAGCCGCGGGCGGTCGAGGCGATCAGCCGGCTGCTGACGCTGGTCGCGACCGATCCGACGGCACCGACGACCGTGCGGCAGCTGCGCGAGGCCGTCGACGTCCACGTGGCTGATTCGCTCTCGGGCCTCGAGGTGCCGGCGGTGCGTGCGGCGGAGCGCATCGCGGATCTGGGTGCGGGCGCAGGATTCCCCGGCCTCGTGCTTGCCGCCGCGCTGCCCGCGGCCGACGTGGCGTTGGTTGAGAGCGTCGGGAAGAAGTGCACGTTCATGGCGCGAGCAATCGACGCGATCGGCGCGACGAACGCCGAGGTCGTGTGCGAGCGGGCGGAGGAGTGGCACGACGGCCTGGGGACGCAGGACGTGATCACCGTGCGCGCGGTGGCGCCGCTGAGCGTCCTTGCCGAGTACGCGGCGCCGCTCCTGCGCCTGGGGGGAACGCTCGTGGGGTGGAAGGCAGCGCGTGATCCAACTGAGGAGGACGCGGCGGCTCGCGCGGCGGAGGAGCTCGGGCTCGGGCCCGCCGAGATCGTGCCCGTGACGCCCTGGCCGGGGGTCACCGAGCGCCACCTGTACCTCTACTCGAAGCTTATGGAAACGCCAGAGCGCTTTCCCCGCCGTGCGGGAATGGCCCGCAAACGGCCACTCGGAGCCTGAGGTCGAGCGTCAGAGGCATCGGTTCGCCGCCGAATCGTCGCGTTCGTCCGACCGTGGACGCCAGTACCTTGACGGTCGATGGGGACGGTGTACGCGATCGCGAACCAGAAGGGCGGCGTCGGCAAGACGACGACCGCCGTGAACGTCGCGGCGTGCATCGCCGAGGCCGGCTACCCGACGCTCCTCGTCGACATCGACCCGCAGGCCAACGCCACCGTGGGCCTCGGCGCCCCGAAGGACGGGCATCCGAGCATCTACGACGTCCTCTCGGGTGAGGCCGACGCGGCGTCGGCGCTGCGCGACACCGAGATCGACCGGCTGCGCCTGCTGCCGGCCCACCCGGACCTCGCGGGCGCGAACGTCGAGCTGCCACGGCAGCCGGGGTCCGAGCAGCTGCTCCGCCAGGCGCTCGCGCCGATTCGCGACCGCTTCGCCTACACGCTGCTCGACTGCCCGCCGTCGCTCGGGCCGCTCACCGTCAACGCGCTCGTCGCGGCCGACCGGGTGATCGTCCCCGTGCAGACCGAGTACTTCGCGCTCGAAGGGCTCGCCGGCTTGCTCGACACGTTGTCGCTCGTCCAGCGCGAGCTCAACCCGCGCCTGACCGTCGCCGGCATGATCCTCACGATGCACGACGGGCGCACGCGGCTGGCCCGCGACGTCGAGCGCGAGGTGCGCGAGCACTTCCCGTCGCTCGTGTTCGAGACCGTGATCCCGCGCAACGTCCGCGTCGGCGAGGCGCCGAGCTTCGGCCGCCCCGTGATCCACCACGACCCGCATTGCGCCGGGTCTGACGCATACTTCGAGCTCGCCAAGGAAGTGGCGGCGCGTGGATAGAGAGGGCACGGAGTGCTGGAGCGGGACGACATGCGTTCTGAGGTGACCAAGGCGAAGTCCGCACCCTCGCGCGGAATGGGGCGCGGCCTCGCCGCGATCCTGTCGGTCTCCGAGCCCACGGATGGCGACGAGCTTCGCGAGCTTCCCGTCGACCTCATCGCGGCGAACGCCGATCAGCCGCGCAAGGCGTTCGACGAGGCCGCGCTCCAGGCGCTCGCCGGCTCGATCAGCGAGCGCGGCGTCCTCCAACCGGTCCTCGTCCGGCCGCTCGCCGGCGGCCGGTACGAGCTCGTCGCGGGGGAGCGGCGCTGGCGTGCGGCGAAGCTCGCCGGCCTCGAGCAGGTCCCCGCGCTCGTGCGCACGCGGGACGACGCGCAGGCGCTCGAGGTCGCGCTGATCGAGAACATGGCCCGCGAGGACCTCAACCCGGTCGAGGAGGCGCGCGCCTGCGCCGCCCTGGTCGAGGAGCTGGGCCTGAGCCGCGAGGACGTCGGCCGTCGCGTCGGCCGCAGCCGCGTCGCGGTCTCGAACCTCCTGCGGCTGCTCGACCTGCCCGACGACGCGATAACGCTGATCGAGGCGGGCGACCTGTCCGAGGGCCACGGCCGCGCGCTCCTGCTCGCCGAGGATCACGACACGCGTCGGCGCCTCGCGCGCAGCGCGGTCGTCGAGGGCTGGTCCGTGCGCGTGCTCGAGACCCGCGCCCGCGAGGCGAACGCCGAAGCGCCCGGGCCCAGGGCCGGCGGCGGCACCCGCGCGGCACTGCATCCCGATCAGGAGGCGGCCGTCGCCGAGATCGCCGAGACGCTCGGAGGAGCCTTCGGGACGGACGTCCGCGTGAAGCCGAAGGGCACCCGTTTCAAGGTCGAGCTGGAGCTGGCGACCATCGAGGAAGCAGCAGCGCTAGCCGCTAGACTGCGACCCCGCTGAGGGCGATTAGCTCAGTCGGTTAGAGCGCATCTCTGATAAGGATGAGGTCCCAGGTTCGAATCCTGGATCGCCCACTGAAAGGCCCGCCCAGGAGCGGGCCTTCGTCGTTCTGGGAGGCGTCCGGGAGGGTCGCCCCCCGCCGGGTATGCTCCCCCCGGTGCAGGAGATGGTCATCTACGGCGTCTCGTTCGACATGGTGGGCAAGCAGCCGATCGTGCTCCTCAAGACCGTCGACTCCAACAAGTTCCTCCCCATCTGGATCGGCCACCCCGAGGCGGCCGCGATCCTCATGAAGCTCCAGGGAGCGAGCACGCCGCGCCCCATGACGCACGACCTCATGTGCGACATGCTGGGCGAGCTCGAGGTGCGCTGCACCCAGGTGTCCGTCACGGAGCTGCGCGAGAACACGTTCTTCGCCACGATCACCCTCTCCATGGGCGGCCGCGACATCGAGATCGACTCCCGGCCCTCCGACGCGCTCGCACTGGCGGTGCGCTCCGGCGCCCCGATCTTCGCCGCCGAGGAGGTCATCGCCGAGTCGGCGATCGAGTTCGAGCACGAGGTCGAGGACCAGGAAGAGGTCGTCGAGAAGTTCAAGGACTTCCTCGACCGCGTGACCCCCGAGGACTTCCTCGGGGGCGAACCGAACGGGTAATCGCGCAGAGCGCGATTCCCTTGGAACAATCGCCTGGAGCGATTCTTCCGGCTAGGCGGGCCGCGGCGACGCCGCGAGATCCAGCACGCGCCCGACCAGCTCCTCGAACGCGATGCCGGCCGCGTCGGCGGCCATCGGCAGGAGCGACGTGTCGGTCAGCCCGGGAACCGGGTTGACCTCGAGCAGCTGGAGGTCGTCGCTGTCGCGGTCGCACATGAGGTCGACGCGGGCGAAGCCCGTGCAGCCGAGCAGCCGGTAGGCGTCGACCGCGAGCTGCTGGGCCCGAGCGGTGACGCTGTCCGAGACGTCCGCGGGGCAGACGTAGTCGGTGCGCCCGATCTCGTAGCGCGCGGCGAAGTCGTAGAACGCCTCCTCGGTCGGAACCGCCTCGACGACCGGCAGCGCCTCGCCGTCGAGCACGGAGACGGCGAGATCGCGGCCGCGGACGTGGCGCTCGAGCAGGACCTTGTCGCCATAGGAGAACGCCGCG